>NZ_JASATH010000037.1:0-48153 GCF_038440215.1 Inquilinus sp. OTU3971
TCCAACCCGCCCCGGTCTTGCCGCCTCGCCGCCCCCGTGCTCTAACGACGCCGTCCGCCCCGACGAGCCGTGTCCATGAGCCTCGAGACCCTCGCCGACCATGCTTTCGCTCCCGTGGCCCTGGCCCTGGAGGATGGCCGGATTCCGGGTGCGGCGCTGGGCATCGCCACGGCGGACGGCCAGCGCGCGCTGCGCTGGGGCGGCGTCGCCACCACCCTGCCGAAGCCGGAGCCGCTGGCGCGCGACACCTGGTTCGACCTCGCCAGCCTGACCAAGGTCATCGTCACGGTGACCGAGATCCTGCGGCTGGTGGAGGAGGGGGTGCTGGACCTCGACGACCCGCTGGCCAAGCACCTGCCGGACGCGGCGCCGCTGCACGGCGCCATCACGCTGCGCCGGCTGATCGACCATTCCAGCGGCCTGCCGGCGCAGGAGCGGATCTATCTCTGGCCCGGCCCGGCCGAGCAGCGCCGCACCGCGGTGATCCGCAAGCACTGGCCGATGAAGGCCGAGCCGGTCTATTCCGACATCAACTACATGCTGCTCGGCTTCGTGGTCGAGCGCTGGCGCGGCGTCGCCTTCAACCAGCTGCCGGTCGGCACCGGCCTGTCCTTCGCGCCGGCGCCGGCACAGTCGGCGGCGACCGAGGTCTGCTCCGTCCGCAACCGGCTGCTGCGCGGCGAGGTGCATGACGAGAACGCCTGGTCGCTCGGCGGCGCCGCCGGCCATGCCGGGCTGTTCGGCACCGTGCGCGGCGTGCTCGACTTCGCGCTGGAACTGCTGCGCGGCCGGCTGCTCAGCCCGGCGGCGATGGTCGAGCTGTGCGCGCCGCAATCGACCCCTGGCCGCGCGCTGGGGTGGGAGCGGCGCCATCCCGGCTGGAAGGGCGGCAGCCTGTGCTCGCCGCGCACCATCGGCCATCTCGGCTTCACCGGCACCGGGCTGTGGATCGACCTCGACCGCGGCATCGCCTGGACGCTGCTGACCAACCGGGTGCATCCGAGCCGCGAGGTCGACACCGGCATCCAGGATCTGCGCCTGTCGGTCGGCAACCGCATCGCCGCGCGCTGGCGCGACTGGGCCTGACCGCCTCCCGCTACGGCAGCGCCAGATAGGGGCGCAGCATCGCCAGGCACATCACGTCGAGGTCCCGCTTCATCCGGTCGCGGACCGGCGCCGGCCGGACGGTAGCGGCGGCAAAGCAGGCGTGCCCGGTCTCCAGGATCATCAGCCCCAGCCGGTCCGCGGTCTCCTGGTCCAGCGCCGGGTTGAGGCGCCGGAACCAGTCGGCCTGCGCCGCGACGATCGCGGCGTCGTGCTCCTGCACGATCCGGCGCAGCTCGGCATTGGCCTGCATCGCCTCCAGCACCGGCAGCAGGCCGGCATGGTCGCCGTAGATCCCGGCCAGGGTGTCGCCGAAGCCGCGGAAGCTTTGCTCGAACGCGGCCCAGCTGCGGGCCGGCGGCCGGTCCCGCTGCTCGTCCACCGCGGCTCAAGGGCCCGATCTTCGAGATCGCCGGCGAGGCCGACACGGCGGTGCCGCTGCCCGGCATCCAGGAAACCGTGGATCGCGCCTGCCGCAACGGCCAGGCGGTGACCTTCCGCCGCTACCCCGGGCTCGACCACGATCCGGCGATGGGCGAGACGGTGGCCGACCAGCTAGCCTGGATCCGCGACCGCTTCGCCGGCAAGCCGGCGCCGGGCAACTGCCCCACCTAAGTCTGCCCGGACCTATCCCCTATCATAGTGGAATTCGACCTGCTTTTTCCGATAAGGAGAGTTGATTGTCGCGATCCGACGGATCGATTGGAACTCCGCTGGATCGGGACCATTTTAGAGTTCGTGGCAGCGGCCCAGGGACGGGCCCGAACGCTTCCGAAAAAGCAGGAGAAGGGTGATGAGCAAGGCCTCCAATACACCGGTCGTGGACGCGCTGAAGCAGGTGCTGGCCGATACCTACGCCCTCCAGATCAAGACCCAGAACTATCATTGGAACGTGGAAGGCCCGCAGTTCCGCTCGCTGCACCTGATGTTCGAGGAGCAGTACAAGGAGCTGTTCGCGGCGGTGGACGAGGTGGCGGAGCGGATTCGCGCCCTCGGCGAGCATGCGCCGGGCAGCTTCAAGGCGTTTTCCGAGCTGACCAAGGTGTCGCCGCCCAAGGACGGGATCGAGGGCACGGCCATGGTCAAGGACCTGCTCAAGAGCCATGAGCTTCTGTCCGAGCAGGCCAAGGCCGCCCTGGCGGTGGGCGAGAAGGCGGGCGACGATTCGACCGTCGACCTGCTGACCGACCGCATCACCTATCACGACAAGACCGCCTGGATGCTGCGCGCCACCGCGGCGTAAGCAGTCCGGCATCGATCGGAGGCGAAAAGCCCGGACCTCGGTCCGGGCCTTTTCTGTTGCGGCCGGTCCCGGATCTCCCGACCATCGGCACGCCAGGCAGAGCGAGGAGGGGCGTGATGCGGCGTGCGTCGACCTGTGGATTTCTGGTGCTGGCAGCGCTGGCCGGGCCGGTACGCCTCGCCGCGGCGGCGCCGCCGGAGCCCTTGGATTGCCGGGCCTACTCGTACAGCGACCAACGGGATCTGCTGGTCCAGAAGCTCAAGCAGGACGGATACTCAGCCGAGCAGTCGAAATTCCTGATGTGGCTGTCCGACCTGAAGGTCCGCAGCATCAAGCAGAGCTGCCTGACCGACGAGGGCCGGCAGTGCGGGGCGGGCAGCATCAAGGGGATGATGCTGGCATGCACCCGGAAGTTTCTCGACGATGTCGCGGCCAAGGCCGGGATGACGCCGGCTTCGCCGGGGATGGATGAGATCAGGCCGATGGCTCTCTATGGCAGAACCAAATTCGCGGTTCGCGAGATGCTGGCCCTGTCGGCCATGGAGGCGTGCTCCGGCAGTGCGAAAGAGCGGTTCTTCAGCCTGCCCCAGCGGGGCGACTGCCTGATGGATATGGACGCCACGCCGCCCTGAGCGGCGCTGCGTCGCCCCGGCCGGAGAACGAAGGGTTCGGCTTTCAGCCGGACCCTTGTCCTGCTACAGCACGAAATCGGCCACGGTCAGCGCGGTCGCGGTGACCACGTCGATCGCCAGGTCCGCGACCCGGTCGCCCTCGCGGTCGCCATAGACCGTGGTCACGCCGCCTTCGGCGACGACGATCAGCTCGCCGGCGAGGCCGGTGAAGGCGCCGCCCGCGGTGAAGGTGAAGCTGCCGTTCCAGGAGCCGTCGGCACCGATGTCGCGCAGGTTGATCCTGTCGCCCTCGGCTGCAGAGAAATCCTCGATCCGGTCACGGCCCGTGGCGTCCACGGTGCTGTCGCTGAACACCCGGTAGATAAAGGTGTCGGCGCCGGCCCCGCCGGTCAGCACATCCGCGCCATACTCCGCGTCCATGCGGTCGCTGCCGCTGCCGCCGAGAAGCGTGTCGTCGCCGCCGGCGGCCACCAGCCAGTCCGCGCCGTCCCCGCCTTCCATGCGGTTGGCGTACCCGGTTCCGCCGAGCGTGTCGTCGAAGGCCGACCCGATCAGGTTCTCGACCTCCCGGATCTCGCAGGTCCGGTAGGTCGGGTCGGCGCCGATCCGGACATGCACCCCGGCCGCCGCGTCGGCGAAGGTGACCGTGTCGATGCCGTCCCCGCCGATCAGCAGGTCCTTCCCGCCATGGCCGTCGAGCAGGTCGTCTCCGGCCTGGCCATAGAGGATATTGACGCCGGCATCCCCGGACAGCACGTCGTCATGGGCCGACCCGCGGAGATTCGCGATCCCGGCATAGGTATCGCCCGCTGCATCGCCGCCCGATGCGGCGCCGGTCGCCAGATCGATCGTCACCGCGGCGGCCGAATGCCGGTAGGACGCCGTGTTGCTGCCGGCGCCGCCGTCGAGCCTGTCGGCCCCCGCACCGCCCTCGAGGATGTCGTTCCCGGCCTCGCCGAGCAGGGTGTCGGCGCCGGTGCCGCCATAGAGCGCGTCGATGCCGTCCCCGCCGGAGAGCGCGTCGTCGCCCGCCGCGCCCTGGAGCCGATCGTTGCCGCCGCCGCCGGTCAGGATGTCGTCATGGGCCGATCCGAGCACCCTCTCGATTCCGGTCAGGACGTCGCCGAGCGCGTCGCCCGCGCTGCCCGTTCCGGTGGCGAGATCGACGCTCACCCCGGTCGCGCTGGTGTGGTACGAGGCCCAGTCCGCCTGGTCGGCGCCGCCCACCAGCGTGTCGGCGCCGAGGCCACCGACCAGGATGTCGTCACCCCAGCTGCCGTCGAGCCGGTCGTCGCCGCTGTGGCCGTAGAGCACGTCGGCGCCGACGCCGCCCAGGAGAGCGTTCGCTGCGGTGTCGCCGGCCAGCCTGTCGTCGAAATAGGACCCCGTCAGCCCTTCGATGCCGCTGAAGCTGTCGCCCTCGGCATCCCCGCCGGCCGCGCTCCCGAGCTGCAGGCTGACGGAAACGCCGCCGTCGGACTCCCCGTAGGACAGCGTGTCGATCCCGGCCCCGCCCTCGATCCGGTCGGCGCCCGCGCCGCCGTCGAGCGTGTCGTCGCCGCCATAGCCGTAGATCGAATCGTCGGTCTCGGTGCCGGCCAGGACATCGTCCTGCTCGGTTCCTTCGATAATCGCCATGCCGTTCCCCCTTCGCAGGGCGGCGCCGGATATCATGAGCCGTCGGCGCCGCCGAAATCTTCCGAGAGGATTTTGCAGAAGATTCTGTTAGGAGTCCTGAACTTAAATTCTTTCGACGGGCTCAATAATTCTGTAACGAGAGGGTTTTGCGGCAGCGCTCCGACGTTTCGCCTCCGGCTTCGTCAGGCGTCCGGCCATTCCTCGCGCGCCATGTCGATGAACGCCCGCAGCCCCAGCGGCAGCTGCCGCCGGCTCGGGTGGTACAGGAAGAAGCCCGGGAAGTCCGGGCACCAATCCTCCAGCAGGCGGACCACCCGCCCGCTGGCCAGGGCAGGGGCCGCAACCCCCTCGAACACGCAGGCGATGCCGGCGCCGTCCAGCGCGGCGCGCAGCATCAGCTCCTGGTCGCCCAGCGTCAGCGGGCCGTCGACCTCGACCTCCAACGCCTCGCCGTCCTTCTCGAACTCCCAGCGGAAGAAGGTTCCGCTGTGGAAGCGGTAGCGGATGCAGCTGTGATGCTTCAAATCATGCGGTGCGAGGGGCCGATCGCGGCCATCGAGGTAGCCTGGCGCAGCGACCACGGCCCAGCGTTGGCGCGGGCCGAAGCGCACGGCGATCATGTCCTGCTGCAGGCTCTCGCCGAAGCGCAGCCCGGCGTCGAAGCCGCCCGCCACGACGTCGACCAGGTCGTCGTCGGCGACGATCTCCAGCCGCATCTGCGGGTAGGTCCGGACGAAGCGCGCCATGATCGGCGCCAGCACCATCCGCGCCGCCTGATGCGCGGCGTTGAGGCGCAGCGTGCCGGCCGGCACGTCGCGGAACCGGTTGACCTCCTCCAGCGCGTCGCCGAGGTCGCGGAACATCGGCTGCAGCCGCTGCAGCAGCCGCGCCCCGGCATCGGACGGCGCGACGCTGCGGGTGGTGCGGTTCAGCAGGCGCACGCCCAGCCGCTCCTCCAGGTCGCGCAGCAGGTGGCTGACGGCGGAGGGCGAGACGCCGAACTCGGCCGCGGCCCGGCGGAAGCTGCGATGGGTCGCCACGGCGACGAAGGCGGAGAGGCCGGGGAAGTCGATCCGCGCCATGCATTGATGACCTTTTCTCAATGACCAATGGAAGATTGAACGGATTATTGTTCAATCTTCCAGCCCCTAAATTCGGAAGCATGAACGGGCCGCGGGGCGGTCCGGCAGTCCGAAGGAGGGCATCATGAAGGTCTGGTTCATCACCGGCGCGTCGCGGGGCATCGGCGCCGAGATCACCCGGGCGGTGCTGGATGGCGGCGACGCCGTGGCGGCGGCCGCGCGGGACGCGAAGTCCGTGGCCGAGCGCTTCGGCGATCATTCGAACCTGCTGCCGCTGACGCTCGACGTCACCGACGAGGCGCAGGCGCAGGCGGCGGCGCGGGCCGCGGTCGAGCGTTTCGGCCGGATCGACGTCCTGGTCAACAATGCCGGCTACGGCCTGCTCGGCGCGGTCGAGGAGGCGGATGCCGGCGAGGTCGAGCGGCTGTTCGGCACCAATGTCTTCGGCCTCTTGAGCGTCACCCGGGCGGTGCTGCCGCAGCTGCGGCGCCAGCGCTCCGGCCACATCCTCAACATCTCCTCGGTCGGCGGCTACCAGGCCTATCCGGGCTGGGGCGTGTACGGCGCGACCAAATTCGCGGTCGAGGGGCTGACCGAGGCGCTGGCGGCCGAGCTGGCGCCGCTCGGCATCCACGCCACGGTGGTCGAGCCCGGCTTCTTCCGCACCAACTTCCTGGACGGCAGCTCGCTGATCCGGACCCGGGCCGAGATCGCCGACTATGCCGAGACGGTCGGCCGGATGCGCGACTTCGCGTCCGGGCACAATTACCAGCAGCCCGGCGACCCGAAGAAGCTGGCCCAGGCGCTGCGCACCGTGGTCGCCGCCGAGAAGCCGCCGGTGCGCCTGCCGCTCGGCCGCGACACGGTCGAGCGGATCGAGGCCAAGAACACGTTCGTCGCCCGCGAGCTGGCGCAGTGGCGCGGCCTGGCGGAATCGACCGGCTTCGAGGACTGAATACCTCTCCTCCGGGGGTTCTCCGCTTCGGCGGAGGACGCCCGGTGGCGGTCGCAAGCGGCCCTGGGGCGACATTCCTGGGGAAATGCTGTTTCATGCATATCCGCATACGATCGTCGGAAGGGGGAATTGATGGTCGATATCGCCAAGGAAGCCGGCGGCACGCCGGCCGTGGAGCCGAGCCTGCATCGGGTGATGGGGCCCTGGCTGCTGCTGCTGTTCATCGTCGGCGACATCCTCGGCACCGGCATCTACGCCCTGACCGGGCAGGTGGCGAAGCAGGTCGGCGGCGTGGTCTGGCTGCCCTTCCTGGTGGCCTTCGCCGTCGCCCTGGTCACCGCCTTCAGCTATCTGGAGCTGGTGACCAAGTACCCGCGTGCCGCCGGTGCCGCGCTGTACACGCACAAGGCGTTCGGCATCCATTTCATCACCTTCATCGTCGCCTTCGCGGTGATGTGCTCGGGCATCACCTCGGCCTCGACCGCCTCGCGCGCCTTCGCCGCCAACCTGTCGAACGCCTTCGCCCTCGGGCTGTCGCCCGGCGGCGTCACCCTGATCGGCCTGGCGTTCATGGCGGTGGTGGCGGCGATCAACTTCCGCGGCGTCGGCGAAAGCGTGAAGGCCAATGTCGTGCTGACCACGGTCGAGCTGACCGGCCTCTTGATCATCATCGTCATCGGGCTGTGGGCGATCGGGCTGGGCCAGGGCGACGTCTCGCGCGTCACCCAGTTCGCCACCACCGACCGCGGCATGTTCTGGTCGGTGATCGCGGCCACCACCCTGGCCTTCTTCGCCATGGTCGGCTTCGAGGATTCGGTCAACATGGCCGAGGAGTGCCGCGAGCCGAGCAGCATCTTCCCGAAGGTGCTGCTGGCCGGGCTTTGCATCACCGGCGCGATCTACGTGCTGGTCTCGATCTCGGCCATCACCCTGGTGGCGCCGGAGCAGCTGGGCGAGGGCGAGACGCCGCTGCTCCAGGTGGTGCAGGCCGGCGCGCCCGGCTTCCCGTTGGAGATCTTCGGCTTCATCACCATGTTCGCGGTTGCCAACAGCGCCCTGATCAACATGCTGATGGCCAGCCGGCTGGTCTACGGCATGAGCCGGGAGCGGGTGCTGCCCAGCGTTCTGGGCAAGGTCCATGCCGCGCGGCGCACGCCCTATATCGCCATCGGCTTCACCACCCTCCTGGCCTTCGGCCTGATCGGCTTCGTCGGCGGCGTGCCGGCGCTGGGCGGCACCACGGCGCTGCTGCTGCTCTGCGTCTTCACCGTGGCCAATGTCGCCGTGCTGGTGCTGCGCCGCGACCCGGTCGAGCACAGCCATTTCCGCACCCCGACCTTCCTGCCGGTGGTGGGCGCCGTGACCTGCGCCTTCCTCGCCGGCCCCTGGACCGGGCGCAACCCCGAGCAATACGTCATCGCCGGCATCCTGCTGGCGATCGGCGTCGGCCTCTGGGTCGTCACCGTGCTGATCAACCGCGCCACTGGCCAGACGGCCGCGGAGCCGGCGATGGAGGATCTCGGCGGGGCAGGGCCGGTGAACTAAGAGGGCTCGTCCGTCGTCTCGGCGAGGTAGTCGCCGAGCCGGTCGAGCCGGCGGTCCCAGCTCAGCCGCAGGTCGCTGAGCCATTGCTCGGCCGTGTGCAGCGCCGCCGGCTCGATCCGGCAGGTGCGCACGCGGCCGATCTTCTCCGACCGCACCAGGCCGCTGGCCTCCAGCACCGCCAGGTGCTGCACCACGGCCGACAGCGACATGGCGAAGGGCTTGGCCAGCTCGCTGACCGAGGCCGGGCCGCGGCTCAGCCGCTCGACCATCACCCGCCGGCTGGGGTCGGCCAGGGCCTGGAACATCAGGTCGAGGGGCTGCGGATGCTGAAGCATCTGCTTCAGTACTCCCGAAGCGCCGGGGCGGGCAAGTCAGCGCCGGGCCCGCAGCCTTTCGCCGCGGCGGCGCAGCGCCTCGATCGCCACAAGCATCAGGGTCGAGACCACGATCAGCACGCTGGCGGCGGCGGTGATGGTCGGGGTGATGCTCTCGCGGATGCCGTTGAACATCTCGCGCGGCAGGGTGCGTTGGCCCGGCCCGGCCAGCAGCAGCGCCACCACCACCTCGTCGAAGGAGGTGACGAAGGCGAACAGCGCGCCGGAGACGACGCCGGGCAGGATCAGCGGCAGCGTCACCTGGAAGAACACGGTGGTCGGCCGGGCGCCGAGGCTGGAGGCCGCGCGCGGCAGGTTGCGGTCCAGCCCCTGCAGCGTGGCGCCGACGGTGATGACGACGAAGGGCGCGGCCAGCGCCGTGTGCGCCAGGATCAGCCCGGCATAGCTGTTGGTCAGCCCGACCGCGGCGAAGGCGAAGTACAGCCCGACCGCCACGATCACCACCGGCACGATCATCGGCGATAGCAGCAGGCCGGTCAGCAGCCCGCGGAAGCGCAGCGGCGCGTGGTTCAGCCCCAGCGCCGCCGGGATGCCCAGCGCCGTCGCCAGCACCGTGGTGGCGCCGCCGACGATCAGGCTGTTGGCCAGGGCCCCCATCCAGCGTTCGGACTCGAAGAACTCCGCGAACCAGCGTAGCGACACGCCGTCCAGCGGGTAGACCAGGAACGACCCGCCGTTGAAGGACAGCGGCATGATCGCCAGGATCGGCGCGATCAGGAACAGCAGCGTCGCGCCGCCGGTCAGCCACAGCAGGGCGCGCCAGAAGGCCAGGCTTTCGAACAGTCTCATCGCGCTCAGCCCAGCCGCATGCGGTCGGCGCCCACCAGCCGGGCATAGACCGCGTAGAGGGCGAGGGTGGCGACCAGCAGCAGCAGGCCGAGCGCCGAGGCCATGCCCCAGTTGACGGTGCTGGTGGTGTAGAAGGCGATGAACCAGCTGATCATCTGGTCCGCCGGCCCGCCGACCAGCGCCGGGGTGATGTAGTAGCCGAGCGCCAGGATGAAGACGAGCAGGGCGCCGGCGCTGATCCCGGGCAGGGTCTGCGGCAGGTAGACCCGCAGGAAGGCGCCGACCGGCCGGGCGCCGAGCGAATAGGCGGCGCGCAGATGCGCCGGCGGGATCGAGCGCATGACGCTGTACAGCGGCAGGATCATGTAGGGCAGCAGCACATGGGTCATGGCGATCAGCACGCCGACCCGGTTGTAGACCAGTTGCAGCGGCTCCCCGGCCAGCCCCAGCCCGGTCAGGATCTCGTTGACCACGCCGTTGGTCTGCAGCAGCACCACCCAGGCGGTCGTGCGGACCAGCAGCGAGGTCCAGAACGGCAGCAGCACCAGGATCATCAGGATGTTGGCGATGCGCGGCGGCCGGGTCGCCAGCAGATACGCCACCGGGAAGCCGATCACCAGGCACAGCGCGGTGACCGACAGCGCCACCAGGAAGGTGCGCAGGAACACCCCGCGGTAGATCGCCTCGTCGGGCGGGGATTGCAGGATCGCGCCGGCGGCATCGCGGCGCAGATCCGCCGCCGCCAGCAGGTAGAAATCGGTGGTCGGCCCGGCGGCGCGGGCGATGGCGCCCCAGATCTCGGGGCCGCCCCAGGCCGGGTCGAGAGCCGTCAGCGTCTCCTGCCAGCTGCCCTGCGGCGCATCGGGCAGCTTGCGCGCGGTGTTGGTGACGACCGTGCGATAGCCGTTGCGGTCGTAGTTCAGCCGCCGGGCGGCGGTCGGCAGCGTCTTCTCGGCGCGGGCCTGCACAAGGTCGGCGGCCAGCGCGGCGAAGGCCGCCTCGCCCGGCAGCCCGTCGCCGTGCCAGGTCGCCAGGGCGGCGACGGTGCGCGGCATGACCGGGGCCAGGTCGCGGTCGTCGATGGCGCGCCACAGCATGCCGGCGATCGGCGCCACGAACACCAGCAGCAGAAAGGCGACCAGCGGCGCCAGCAGCAGCCACGCCTCGATCCGCCGGCGCCGCCCGGCCCGCCGCAGCGACCGCCGGATGGTGGGACCGTCCTCGGCGAGGGCGGTCATGACGCAGCTTTACGAGTCCCCCCTCCCCCCGCGGGAGGGGGGTAGGGGGAGGGGGTTGTCGATCGAAGAGAAGGGGCTAGGCAGGATCGACCGCTCTGGCGGCGCGAACCCCCTCCCCCTGGCCCCCTCCCGCGAGGGGAGGGGGGACTCGTCAGCATCGGCGCGTGAGCCATCGGGGCAGGCGGGACTACTTCGCCGCCCAGGTGTTGAAGCGCTCGGTCAGGCTGTCGATGTTCTCCAGCCAGAATTCGGCGTTCAGCTCGGTCGCCTGGGACATGTTGGCGGGGTTGGTCGGCAGGCCGGGCAGGTACTCGGCCGGGATCAGCGGCGTCGCCGCCTTGTTGGTGACGCCGTAGGTGATCTTGGTCGGCAGCTTGGCCTGGTTCTCCGGCTTGCCCATATAGGCCAGGAACTTCGTGGCGGCGTCGACATTGGGCGAGCCCTTCAGGATCACCCAGCTGTCGATGGTGAACAGGCTGCCGTTCCAGACGATCTTGAAATCCTTCTTGTCGGCGGTGTTGGCGGCGGCGATGCGGCCGTTATAGGCGGTGGTCATCGCCACGTCGCCGGCGGCCAGCATCTGCGGCGGCTGGGCGCCGGCCGTCCACCAGATCAGGTTCGGCTTCAGCTCGTCCAGCTTGCGGAAGGCGCGGTCAACGCCCTCGGGCGTCGCCAGCACCTTGTAGACATCGGCCGGGGCGACGCCATCGGCCATCAGCGCAATCTCCAGGTTGGTCTTCGGCCCCTGGCGCATCGCCCGCTTGCCGGGGAACTTCTTCACGTCCCAGAAATCGGCCCAGCTCTTCGGCCCGTCGGCGATCTTGGCGCCGTCATAGGCCAGGATGAAGTTGTAGACGATGGCGCCGACGCCGCAGTCGTTCACCGCCGCCGGCAGATAGGCGTCGCGGCCGCCGATCGCGTCCCAGTTCAGCGGCTGGAACAGGCCTTCCTCGCAGCCCAGCGCCAGCTCCTCGGATTCGACCTGGACCACGTCCCAGCTCGAATCGCCGCCCTCGACCTTGGCGCGCAGCACGCCGATGCCGCCGTCCCAGCTTTCGTCATGCATCGGGGTGCCGGTGGCCTTGAACGGCTCGAAATACAGCTCGCGCTGCGCATCCTGATAGGCGCCGCCCCAGGACACCACGGTCAGGTCGCGGGCCATGGCGGGCCCGGCCATGCCGGCCGCAAGCACCACTGCCGCGGGCAGGAGGCGGGTGAAACGGATCATGACGGAGACTCCCTGTTTTCTTGTTCCGCCGAGGCGGCGGCTCAGCGCCTAGACATGCTGGCCGCCGTTGATGTGCACCTCGGCCCCGGTAATGTAGGACGAGCCGGAGGTGCAAAGGAACATGATCGTTGCGGCGACCTCTTCCGGCTTGCCCAGCCGCTTCATCGGGATCTCGCTGTCGACCATCGCCTCGGTGCCTGGCGACAGGATCGAGGTGTCGATCTCGCCGGGCGCGATCGCGTTCACCCGCACGCCATGGGCGCCGAACTCATGCGCCATCTCGCGGGTCAGCGCCGCCAGCGCCGCCTTCGAGGTGGAATAGGCCGAGCCGGCGAAGGGATGCACCCGGCCGCCGGCGATCGAGGTGACGTTGATGATCGACCCCTTGGCCGCCTTCAGCGGTTCGAACAGCCCGCGGGCCAGCAGCGCGGTGGCGAACAGGTTGACGTTGAACACGTGCAGCCAGGTCGCATAGTCGGTGGCCATCACCCCCATGCGCTTGCCGCCGGGCAGCTTGGGCGAGATGCCGGCATTGTTGACCAGCGCGTCCAGCTTGCCCAGCGGTAGCCGGGCCCGCAACTCGTCCATGCCGCGCTCCAGGTCCCCGACATCGGACAGGTCGAGCTGGACGTGGTTCTCCTCGCCCGCATGCCACGGGCATTCCTTGGAGAAGGCCTGGCGGGAGACGGTGATCACCCGCCAGCCGGCGGCGCTGAAGCGCTTCACCGTGGCATGGCCGATGCCGCGGCTGGCGCCGGTCAGGATCAGGGTCTTCGGCTCGTCCGTCTGGGCCGTGTTGGACATGACTGTACCCGGGGTGGAGGAATCGATCCTGAGAACGGATCGCGATCGCAATCATGCGGCGCGCCGCCGCATCCGTCCAGGGGCGGGAAGGTGCAACAGCCGCTACCCTGCGCCGCAGCCCGCGTATGTCGGGTTCGCAAGCGAACCCAACGCCGCTCGATTACGGTTGGGCCAGGACCAGCCCCGGAACCGGTTCGATCGCTCGCCGCAATGACCGAAGCTCGGGCAGATCCGGTAGTGGCCCCTCATCCTCGGCATCGATGGCGCTGACCAGCCCAAGCGGATGATGGATCGTCTCGATCCCGGGCGCTGCCAACAGGATCGGCGGGCCGTCCTCCAGCGCGAAGCCCGAGCGCCACAGCCGCAGCACCTGGCGGCCGGCGCCGCCGTCCTCGGGCCGGATCAGGGTCAGCACCGGCATCCGCCCGTCCTGCAGCACCGGCGGCACCGGCAGGGTCCGGGCGTCGGCGCCGTCGTCGAGGAAGCGGGCTGCGGTGGCGACGCTCCAGCCCGGCGGGGCGGTCCAGCCGGCGGCGGCGAGGGCGGCGGCCAGCGCCTCCGGCGGCCCGGCCCATTGCAGAAGGAAGGGCTGCTCGGCCTCGCCCTCCAGGTCGATGCGGTGCTGCGGCAGGCGGCGCCAGCCCTCCGCCCGCCACTCGACGGCCGGGATCGCGACAATGGTCTCGCGCGGCACATACATCGCCGCGGCACCGTGATAGCCGGTGGCGACATGGGCGCCGCCGGCGACGGCCAGGGCCAGCAGCAGCGCCAGGGCGAAGCGGCGCGGCCGGATCCGCTGCGGATCGGCCAGTCGGAAGGCCATGGCGAAGGCGATGGTCATGCCCAGGCCGAAGATCAGCCCGGCGGCCACGTCGGACGGCCAATGCGCCGCCAGGTAGACACGCGAGGTGCAGATCAGCCCGATCAGCGCCGCGGCGACGCTCAGCGGCAGCAGCTGCCAGCGTCCGGGCAGGCCGCGCGCCACCAGCCAACCCAGGATGCCGTACAGCACGGCGGAGAAGGCGGCGTGGCCGCTGGGGAAGCTGAAGGCGTCGGCGCCGGTGTAGAGGTCGGTCGGCCGGGCGATCTGCAGCCGGCCCTTGACCAGCGGCACGAAGCCGGCGGTGACGGCGATGGCGATGGCCACGCCGCCGGCCCGGTGCCAGGCCTGGTGCAGCAGCAGCCAGCCGATCGCGGCGATCGCCAGCGCGGTGACGATGGTGCCGTCGCCCAGCATGGTCACGACAGTCAGGGCGGCATCGCCCCAGGGCGTGCGCAGGGTCTGCACGAAAGTGCTGATCGCGCCGTCGGCCCGGGCCAGCTCGCCATGGGCGGCGACCAGGCGCAGCAGGTTGACGAAGCCGGCGACCAGCGCCAGCACCACGATGCCGAGCGCCGCCATGACGCGCAGGTCCGGCTCCTCCGGATCGGCCAGCCGGGCCAGCAGGCGGGCCGGGCGGCTGCTGCGGGCCACGGCCCAGCGGTGGATGGTGTGCTGTGCCCAGCCCAGCAGCGGCAGCAGGCGGCGCCAGATCCAGCGGGTGACGACGACCAGCAGCCACAGCGTCAGCGCCAGCACGGCCAGCATCGCCACCAGCCGGCCGCTGACCGCGCCGAGCGCGCCCAGAGAAGCGCCCAGCACCGCGCCGCCCAGGATGTGGGCCGGCGCCCAGACGATCGCCGAGGCGATGTTGACGATGTAGAACAGCCCCGGCCGCAGGCCCAGCGCGCCGGCCACCATCGGGATCATCGGCCGCAACATCGGCAGGAAGCGGCCCAGCGCGATGCTCTTGCCGCCATGCCGCCGGAAGAAGGCCTCGCCGCGGGCGATCAGCGCCGGATACCGGCTGATCGGCCACGCGCCGAGGATGGTGCCACGGTAGCGCCGCCCCATCTCGTAGGACACGCCGTCGCCGAGGATCGCCCCGGCCGTGGCCCAGACCAGCATCGGCCAGAGCGGCAGGTGGCCGAGCCCGACCACGGCGCCGATTCCGATCAGGATCGGCGAGCCGGGGATGAACAGCCCGACCACCGCCACCGATTCGGTCAGGGCGATCAGGAAGATCAGGATGCCGGCCCAATGCGGGTGCTGGCCGATGAACTCGATGACCGCCTGCGCGATGTCGGTCATGCCCCCGCCCTGATCAGTTCCGTTCCCCTCGTCATCCCGACTCCTTGCCTCGAACCGGTGTCATAGCTCGCGATTCCGGCGGCCGGGCGCAACCCCGCCGGTCGTCATGGCGAACCTGTTGCCGCGCGCGGCGAAGGCTGCCACATGAGACTGGTGTCGGATGGAGCGGAAGAAATGGCGATGAGGGGGAGGATCCTGACCCTGGCGGTGACGGGCCTGCTCGGCTGGTCCATGGCCGGCTGCGCCACGCCTGCGCCGGCCCGGCCCGCCCCAGCCCGGCCTGACGGTGGCGTCGTGCTGCTCGGCGAGACCCATGACCGCGTGGCGGATCATCACTGGCAGCTGCAGCGGATTGGGGCGCTGCGCGAGGAGCAGCCTGGCCTCGCCATCGGGCTGGAGATGGTGCCGCGCAGCCGCCAGGCCGCGCTCGACGCATGGATCGCGGGCGAGCTCGACGAGGCCGCCTTCCTGCGCGAGGTCGACTGGGACCGGTCCTGGGGCTTCGATTTCGGCCTGTACCGGCCGATCTTTGCCTTCGCCCGGATGAACCGCATCCCGCTGATCGCGCTGAATGTCGACCGCGACGTCGTGCGCGCGGTCGGGCGGGACGGCTGGGCGGCGCTGCAGGCCCGGTCCGACCTCGCTCTCGGCCGGCCGGTGGCGCCGTCCTCGGACTACAACCGCTACCTCGCGGCCGCCTTCGCCGGCCATGGCAGGGGCGCGGAGGGCGACGCCCTCAACCGCGGCTTCCGCCGCTTCGTCGAGATCCAGCTGCTGTGGGACCGGGCGATGGCCGCGCGCATCGCCGAGGCGCGGGCGGCCGGGACGCCGCTGGTCGTGGTACTGGCCGGCAGCGGCCATGTCCACGAGGGCATCCCGCGCCAGCTGCGCGACCTCGGCTATGCCAGCACCGCGCTGGTGGCGCCGGACGCCGCGGACGGGACCTGAATCCAGCTCTGCGGCACTGCCTGAATTGTGACATGAAGTTGGGGGATCGTCTGGCCCGGTTGCTGTGAATATTGAAGGGCGACTGGCTTGATTACCCTCCGTCAAAGTGAATCCGGTTCACTTTTCAGCAGGACGACTGTCTCAATTCGGCCGAAGGGGCTGGCCTGGCTGGCCGCCGCCGCCCTGGCTCTGCTCCTCGCGGCTGCGCCGGCCATGGCCGCGACGCCGGTGGAACTGACGCAGAAGCACCTCTATGCCGGCTCGATCGCCGAGGGCGAGAAGGTCCTGGCTGCGATCCTGGCGAAGAAGCCGGACGATGCCGAGGCGATCGCCGGGCTCGGCCTGATCCGCCTGGCCAAGGCGACGGAGCGTTTCAGCCAGACCCTGTACCGCTACGGCTACCGGCCGCCGGACGACCCAACGATATCGGTGCCGCTGCTGACCATGCCGGTGCCGCCGAACCCGAACCCGGAGGTGATCCGCTACCAGGACGCCCGCGCCATCCTGCAGGCGCTGGTCGACGATCTCGACGCCGTCGACCGCACGCTGCAGCCACTGGGCGACCGGCCGGTGAAGCTGCCCATGGCAATGGGGCGGGTGAAGCTCGATCTCGCCGGCAACGGCCGGGGCCAGGCCACGCTCTACGACGTCTACAGCGCCGTGCTGCTGGGCGGGCAGGGCGATCCCGCCAATTCCGGCAAGCTGGTGATCGCCTTCGACAGCGGCGACGTGCTGTGGCTGCGCGCCTACACCCATGTGCTGCGCGCGGGCGCCGAATTCCTGCTGGCGCGCGACTGGCACCGCAGCTTCGAGGCCGCCGCGCATCTCCTGTTCCCGCGGCCGGAGTCGCCGTTGGCCGCGGCGCTGACCCTGCCCACCCAGGGGATGTTCCTGGGGGAGGAGGATGGGCGGATCGCCGACATGATCGCCTGGGTCCATCTGCTGAACTGGCCGGTGGCGGAGGCCGACCGGCTGCCGCGGACCCGCGAGCACTTCCTGGCGGCCGCCAAGCTCAGCCAGGAGATGTGGGCGTCGATCCGGGCCGAGACTGACGACGACCGCGAATGGCTGCCGAACGCGAAGCAGGCCAGCCTGATCCCGGGCATGAGCATCACCGACGAACGCATCGACACCTGGCTGGCGCTGATGCAGGAGTCCGAGGCGATCCTGAACGGCGACAAGCTGCTGCCGCATTGGCGCTTCGACCAGGGCTTCAACCTGCGCCGCCTTATGGAATCGCCGCAGCCCTTCGACCTGGTGCTGCTGCTGACCGGCACCGGCATGGTGCCCTATCTCGAGGACGGCCCGGTCAGCGACCGCTCGTTCTGGGAGCAGGCGACCGGCGCCTTCGAGGGCGAGTTCCTAAGCTTCGCGGTGTGGATCAACTGAGCCCGAGGGCTGAGTGCGTCAGGATGTTGACCAGCCGGCCGAACGGGTCGCGGACATAGAAACGGCGCACGGCCCAGGGCTCGTCGGCCGGGCCGTACTCGATCGGCAGGCCTAGCTCGACCGCCTTGCGGTGCACCGCATCGACGTCGTCGACCTCGATCGAGATGTCCGGCACCGGCGTGCCGGAGCCGCCCTCGGTCATCACACTGAGCTGCGGCGTCATCGTCGCGTCGGCGGTGAAGGTCAGGATCCAGCCCATATCCATGGCCAGCCGCAGACCCAGCAGGTCGCCGTAGAAGGCCTGCGCCCTGGCGACGTCGCCGGCGGCGATGTTGGTGACGATCCGCTTCACGGCCATTGGGGGCCTCCGATGGTCTTGGCGCTCGGGCTAGACTGACACGGCCGGCCGGCGGCCTTCCAGCAGGTCGCGCTGGCGGGCCAGGGCGGCGGCGGCGAATTCGGTGAAGGCGCTGACCCGGGCGGTGCGGCGCAGATCCTCATGCGTCAGCACCCACAGCGCCGCGTTCTCGGGCGCGGTCGGGGTGGCGATCCGCACCAGCCCCTCGGTGACATCGCCGAGATAGCAGGGCAGGGCGGCCAGCCCGATCCCGGCACGGGCCGCACGGCACAGCTCGACCAGCGAATCCGCCCGCAGCGCGATCGCCGCATCCGGCAGCGCCCGGCGCATCCAGCGGGCCACAGAGGTGCCGGCCAGGCTGTCGTCCGGCGCCACCCAGGGATGCGCGGCGACCGTGCCGGACCGCGCCGCCGGATGGCTGGCTGCGGCATAGGCGGCGAAGGCGATGCCGGCGACGCGGCGGCCGACCAGCGTCTCCGGCGGATCCAGCACCGGCCGGATGGCGACGTCGGCGTCGCGCCGGGTCAGGTTCGCCATCAGGTTGGCGGTGGTCACCTCCAGCACGATGCCGGGATGCAGCTCGCGGAACTGGGCCAGCAGCGGCGGCAGCAGCGAGGCCGTCAGCGTGTCGGCCGTGGCCACCCGCAGCGTGCCCTCCAGGCGCAGGTCCTGGCCGGCCAGACGGCGCTCCAGCGCCTCGACTGTCGCCGCCATCCCGCGGGCAGCGGCCGCCAGCTCCTCGCCGCCCGCGGTCAGCGCGTAGCCGCCCGGCAGCCGGTCGAACAGCCGCAGGCCCAGCCGCTGCTCGAAGCCGCCGATCCGGCGCAGCACCGTGGTGTGGTTGACGCCGAGCCGCCGCGCCGCACCCGCCAGCGAGCCGCAATCGGCCACGGCGAGCACCGTCTGCAGATCCTCCCAGTCGATCCGGCCGTCCATGGCTTGCCTTGTGCGTCAGTGCAGATGAAGGCTGCAGTATCACAGATCGAACTGCGCTGATGCACGGATCATCTTCTCCCCAGCAGCGGGGCTGGCCCGCCTTCCGGAGAGACAGCAATGACCCCGATCCAGCTCTACACCTGGCAGACCCCGAACGGGCACAAGGCCTCGATCATGCTCGAGGAGACCGGCCTGCCTTATGAGGTCCACATCGTCGACATCGAGCGCGGCGAGCAGCGCGAACCGGCCTTCCTGGCGCTGAATCCGAACAACAAGATCCCGGTGATCACCGACCCGGACCGCGGCCGCACCGTGTTCGAGAGCGGCGCCATCCTGACCTATCTCGCCGAGCGTTCCGGCAAGCTGCTGCCGGCCGATGCCGGGGAGCGGCTGACGGCGCTGCAATGGACCCTGTTCCAGGCCGCCCATCTCGGCCCGACGCTCGGCCAGCTCTGGAACTACAAGGTCTTCGCCGCGGAGAAGATCCCCTACGTCATCGGCCGCTTCGAGGCCGAGGCGGCGCGGGTGTTCCGGGTGCTGGACGGCACGCTGGGCCGGCGCAGCCACCTGGCGGGCGAGGCCTACGGCATCGCCGACATCATGAGCTGGCCCTGGATCCATGCCGGGCTGGTGCATATCGGCCTCGACCTCGATGCCAGCCCCAACCTGCGCCGCTGGTACGACGCCATCGCCGCCCGGCCCGCCGTGCAGCGCGGCCTGCGCGTGCCGGTCCTCGGCAGCCGGGATTGACTGAACGATCGGTCGGAGAATTTCCATGGAAACCCTGTTCGTCCCGGTCTCGCTGCTGGCCGGCGGGCTGCTCGCGGTCCAGGCCGGCGCCAACGCCCAGCTCGCCAAGGCCACCGGCAGCCCCTTCGCCGCCACCACGCTGCAGCTCTCGGTCGGCACCGCGATCCTGCTGGCCGCGGCGCTCCTGACCGGCACGGTCTCGGCCCTTGCCGCCTTGCCGGGCGTGGTCTGGTGGCATGCGGTCGGCGGCGTCGCCAGCGCGGTCTATGTGGTCTCGACCATCCTGCTGTTCCCGCGGCTCGGCGCCGTGGTCAGCGTCGGCCTGTTCATCGCCGGCCAGATGCTGGCGTCGCTGGCGCTCGACGGCTTCGGCCTGCTCGGCGTCCCGGCGGCGGGATTCGCTCCCGCAGCCCTGGCGGGAACGGCGCTGGTGCTGGCCGGGGCGGCGGCGATCGTGCTCGGCCAGTCCGGCGGCAGCGCCATCGCGACCCTGGCGCGGGCCGGCTGGATCCTGCTGGCGCTCCTCGCCGGGGCGGTGCTGCCGGTGCAGGGCGCGGTCAACGCCCTCCTGCGCCGCGACCTCGGCGCGCCCTTCGCGGTCGGCGCCGTCAGCTTCCTGGTGGCGACCGTGGCGATGGCGGCGGTGGTGCTGCTGGTGCTGGCCCTGCCGCGCCAGCCGCGGCCCAGGCTTGACGGCGTGCCGGCGATGCCGTGGTGGGGTTGGCTCGGCGGCGTCGCCGGCGCCACCTACGTCACCACCGTCTTCACCGCGATCCCGGTGATCGGCGCCGCCGCCGCGGTCGGGCTGACCGTCGCCGGCCAGCAGGTCGCCTCGGTCTTCGTCGACCGCTACGGCTGGTTCCGCCTGCCGCGGCGCCCGGTCTCGGCCCTGCGTCTGGCCGGGGTGGCGGCGCTGCTGGCCGGCGTCGCCGTGATCAAGCTCGGCTGAGGGCGGCCGCCGTGCTAGGCGCGCCCCAGCTGTCCGGCCGACTGGCGCAGCGTCTCGGCCAGCGCCCGGGCCGGTTCGGACGGGCCTGCGGTGCAGACCACGAACTCCACCTCGGGCAGCGGCGGCAGCCCGTCCTCCGGCCCCAGCACCCGCAGCCCGGGTCCGATCGCGCTCAGCGGCAACGGCGTCACCGCCAGCCCGGCCAGGGCCGCGGCACGGACGCCGGCGACGCTGGGGCTGACATAGGCGATCCGCCAGGGGCTCCGGGCTCCCGCCAGCCCCGCCAGCGCCGCCTCCCGGTACGGGCACGGCTCGGGGAAGAAGGCGAGGGGGATCGGGTCGGGCAGCGCCCCCAGATCCGCGGCGGTGGCCCAGGCCAGCGGCTCGCGCCACAGCGTCCAGCCGCGGCCGTCGCCATGGCAGCGGCTGCACAGGATCAGGTCCAGCCGGCCGCCCTCCAGCGCCTGGAACAGCGTGGTGGCGATGCCGACCTCGACCTCGATCCGCACCGCCGGGTGGCGTGCCGCGAAGCGCCGCAGCACCTCCGGCAGGCCCGAGCCGGCGACATCCTCCGACGCGCCGATCCGGATCCCTCCGGCCAGCGTCGACGCCGACAGGCTGGCCCGGGCGTCCTGGTTCAGCCGCAGGATGCTGCGGGCATAGCCCAGCAGGGTCTCGCCGGCCTCGGTCAGCGCCACCGACCGGGTGCTGCGCCGCAGCAGCGGCCGGCCGGCCTGGTCCTCCAGGCGGCGGATCTGGGCGCTCACCGTCGACTGGGTGAGGTGGAGATGCTCCGCGGCGCGGGTGAAGCCCTGCAGCTCCGCCACTGCCACGAAGCTGCGCAGCAGCTCGGTCTCGAACATGGAATCAATATATCGCAGTTCGCCATCAATCTCATGGGATCTATTCGTTTATCCTCTGGGTGGTGAGCCGCTAGCCTGATCCCACCCCTAACAGGAGACCCAAATGGCTCGGCTGCTCTATGTCGAAGCGTCGCCCCGCAAGCAGCGCTCGGCCTCGATCGAGGTCGCGCAGGCCTTCCTCGCCGCCTATCGGGCGGCCCATCCCGCCGACGAGATCGAGACGCTGGATCTCTGGGCCGTCGACCTGCCGGAGTTCGACGGCGCGGCGATGGAGGCGAAATACGCCGGCCTCTCCGGCACGGCGCTGACCGGGGCGCAGGAGACGGCGTGGCGCCGGATCCGCGAGCTGGCGCAGCCCTTCCGCGCGGCCGACCGGCTGCTCTTCGCCGTGCCGCTGTGGAACTTCGGCATCCCCTACAGGCTGAAGCACCTGATCGACGTGATCTCGCAGAAGGACGTGCTGTTCTCCTTCACCGAGCAGGGCTTCTCCGGCCTGCTGCCGGGCCGCAAGGCGGCGGTGATCTACGCCCGCGGGCTCGACTACGGCCCCTCGGCCTTCACCCCCGCCGCCGGCTTCGACTTCCAGCGGCCGTATATGGAGATGTGGCTGCGCTTCATCGGCATCACCGACATCACCGCGATCACGGTGGAGAAGACGCTTTTCGGGCCAGAGGTCGACACCCAGGCCCGGTCGGAGGCGAGGAGCCGGGCGGAGGCCGTGGCGAAGACCTTCTGACCTCGCTGCGATAGGATGGGCCGGAACCGCGGGAGGTCGCCATGGAGGCCGAGCAGCAGGTCGCGCGGCATTACGGCCGCAGCGGCATCGAGCAGGCGTTCCTCGACGCGCTGCGGGCCGCCGGCAAGGACATCGATCATCTTCAGCCCGGCGACCTGTCCGGCGCCGACGAGTTCCATCTCGGCGGGCCCGCCGCCACGGCGGCTCTGGCGGCGGATCTCGGCCTGGGGCCGGAGACGCATCTGCTCGATATCGGCTGCGGCATCGGCGGTCCGGCCCGGCACCTCGCCGCGGCGCTGGACTGCCGGGTCACCGGCATCGACCTGACGGCGGAGTTCGTCGAGGCCGCCGAGGCCCTGACCCGGCGTTGCGGCCTGGCCGTGTCGTTCCGCCAGGGCAGCGCGCTGGCCATGCCCTTTCCGGACGGCGCCTTCGACGCCGCCACGCTGATCCATGTCGGCATGAACATCGCCGACAAGGCGGCGCTGTTCGCCGAGGTGCGGCGGGTGCTGAAGCCGGGCGCGCGCTTCGGCGTCTACGACATCATGCGGGTGGCGGAGGGCGACCTGCCCTACCCGATGCCCTGGGCGGCGACGCCGGAGACCAGCTTCGTCGAGCCGCCCGAGACCTATCGCCGGCTGCTCGGCCAGGCCGGCTTCACGATCGAGGCGGAGCATGACCGCAGCGACCTGGCGCTCCGGCTCGGCCGCGAGGCGCGTGAACGGGCAGCGGCGCGGGGACCTTCGCCGCTCGGCCCGCATCTCCTGATGGGCCCGACGGCGCCGCAGCGCGTTGCCAATGTCATGGCGACGCTGGAGCGCGGCCTGATCGCGCCGGTCGAGATCATCGTCCGCGCCGACTGAGCCCCGCAGCCGGCAACCCTCACCGTCATTGCGAGGAGGCGAAGCCGACGAAGCAATCCATGCCTCCGCTCTCGCCGCCCTGGATTGCTTCCCCCGGCTCAAGGCCGGGGTCGCAATGACGACACTGAGATGTGGCGCAATTTATTTCGATATGATTTCATAATGAAATCATTTTGTGATCGGAACCCGCCATGGCTTCGCCCTCCGCCGCCCCAGCCCTGGAGCTCGGCCGCTGGCTGCCCTACCGGATGTTCATTGTCGCCGGGCGGGTGGCGGAGCTGTTGGAGAGCTTCTACGGCCCGCGCTGGGGCATGGGGCTGCCGGCCTGGCGCATCCTGGCGGTGGTGGCCGACCGGCCGGGCGTCAGCGCGCGGGAGATCGCGTGGGCCTGCGGCCTCGACGCCGTCGCGGTCAGCCGCGGCATCGCCCAGCTGGTCGCCCTCGGCTTCGCCCGGCGCGAGGCCGGGGCGCAGAACCGGCGCTACGCCTCGGTGACACTGACCCAGGAGGGGGAGGCCGCCTTCGCCGAGATCGCGACCCTGGCGCGGGCGATCGAGGCCCGGCTGCTGGCGGCGCTGCCGGAGGACGAGCGGGCGGCGCTCGACCGCGCCCTCGACCGGCTCGACACCGCCAGCGGCAAGATCGCGGGCGCCGGCTGGCGGGCGCTGCTGGCCGAGGCGGCGGAGACGGCGGAGACAGGGCGGTGACCGCGGTCCTGTTCCTGGCCACCGCGCTGCTCTGGGGCGGCGGGGCGCTGGCCACCGCGCTGCAGGCCGGGCCGGTGGCGGCCACCGTTTCTGTCGGTTACCGCATGGCCGCGGCCGGCCTGCTGATGCTGGCTCTCGGCGCGGTGACCGGTGCCCGGCTGCGCCTGTCCCGGGCCGACCTGCCCTGGGTGCTGCTGCAGGGCGTGCTGTTCTTCGGCCTTGCCTTCATCGCCTTCTACCAGGCCACTCGGCTGATCCCGAGCGGCCTGGCGGCGCTGGTGCTGTCGCTCTCCGCCGTCTTCGCCGGCCTCCTCGGCCGGGTCTTCCTCGGCACCGCCCTGACGCCGCGGCTCTGGGCCGGGCTCGGCTGCGGCGTGCTCGGCCTCGCCATCGTCTTCGGCGGCGATCTCGGCACGGTGGCGGCGGATGGGCGCAGCCTGGCGGGCTTCGCCTGGGCGGCGCTGGCGGCCCTGGCCACCGCCGGCGGCACCATCCTCGGCGCCCGCAACCAGCGGCGCGGCGTCCCGATCTCGGCGGTGATGGGCTGGGGCGCCCTGACCGGCGCGGCCGCCGCCTTCGCCTGGTCGGCCGCGGCCGGATCGGCGTTCGCGATCGACACTTCGCCGCGCTATCTCGGCAGCCTGGCCTATCTCGCCATTGCCGCCTCCTGCGTCACCTTCCTGATGTATTTCGACCTGGTCCGCCGCATCGGCCCGGCCCGCACCGCCTACACCCTGGCGCTGGTGCCGGTGGTCGCACTGGCGCTGTCGGCCGGCTTCGAGGGCCTCGCCCTCGGCCCTGACCTCTTGCTCGGCGCCGCCGCCATCCTCTGCGGCAACGTGCTGGTGCTGCGCGGCTAGCCCCGCAGGGTGGGGTCGGCCCGCAGCCCCTCAGCCAGAAAATCGACCAGCGCCCGCACCCGGGCGGAGGCGCGGCGGCCCTCCTGGTGCACGACATGGATCGGGATCGGCGGCGGCTCGAACTCCTCCATCAGGACCACGAGCTGCCCGGCCCGGATCGCGGCCGCCGCCTGGTAGGACATCACCCGGGTCAGGCCGCGCCCGGCCACCGCCGCCGCCACCGCGACATCGGCCTGGTTCACGATCAGCCGCGCCCGCGGCGTGATCGTCTCGGTCTGGCCGACCGCCCCAGTCCGGCCGCCGTGATGGAAGGTCCAGTCCCGCAGCGTGGAGCCCTGGAAGAACGGGATCGCCTCGTGCTCCGCCAGCTCGGCCGGGCTGCGCGGCGTGCCGTGCGCTTCGAGATAGGCCGGCGAGGCGCAGACGATTCTCCGAACGCTGCCGACACGGACGGCGCTGAGGCCGGAATCCGGCAACTCGGCGATGCGTACCGCGACGTCGTAGCCCTCCTCGGCCAGGTGGACGATGCGGTCGATGAAGAAGCTGCGCACCACGAGGCCCGGATAACGGCCGGCGACGTCGAACAGCACCGGCGCCACATGCAGCCGGCCGAACAGCACCGGCGCGGTGACCGCGACCGGGCCGCGCGGCTCGGCGTGCAGCCCGGCCGCTGCCGCCTCGGCCTCCTCGATCTCGGCCAGGATACGGCGGCAATCCTCCAGGAAGCGCATGCCGGCCTCGGTCAGGCGGACCACCCGGGTGGTCCGGTGCAGCAGGCGGGCGCCGATCCGCTCCTCCACCGCCGCCACGGCGCGGGTCACCGCCGGCGGCGACAGGGCCAGGCGCCGGGCCGCCGGGGCGAAGCCGCCGGCCTCGGCCACGGCGACGAAGATGCGCATGCCGTCGAGCCGATCCATCGGATTATTCCGCTGAATGAAATGGTGATCTGTCAAGCGCACACATTCTCTATGATTCAGGGAATGGGCATCTTGAGGGCGAATTCTCCATCCGAAAGGCCACTGCCATGCCCGCTCCCGCCCAGCCAATCCGCCTCTACCGCTTCGGCCTGTCCGGCCATTCCCACCGGGTCGAGCTGTTCCTGTCGCTGCTGGGCCTGCCCTTCGAGGCGATCGACGTCGACCTGCCGGGCGGCGAGCACAAGACCCCGGATTTCCTGGCCCGCAGCCCGTTCGGCCAGGTGCCGGCGATCGAGGACGGCGAGGTCGCCCTGGCCGACAGCAACGCCATCCTGGTCTACCTCGCCGGCCGCTATGACGAGGCCGGCCGCTGGCTGCCGCGCGACCCGCTGGCCGCGGCGGAGGTGCAGCGCTGGCTGTCCGTCGCCGCCGGCTTCCTGGCCTATGGCCCGGCGGCGGCGCGCCTCGTCACCGTGTTCAAGGCCCAGCTCGACCATGAGCGGGCCAAGGCGATCGCCGCCCGGCTCTACGGGGTGATGGAGGCGCATCTGGGCCGGGGCGGCTTCCTCGCCGGCCCGCAGCCGACCATCGCCGACATCGCGAACTACACCTACACCGCGGTGGCGCCGGAAGGCGGGGTCTCACTGCAGCCTTACCCGAATATCCGCGCCTGGCTCGAACGGGTCGAGGCGCTGCCCGGCTTCGTGCCGATGCCGCGCACCGCCGTGGCTGCCTGAAGGCCCTCCGCATTCCCGAGGTGCACCATGCCCGACACCATCCCCGCGCCGCTGCCCGGCTGGCCGCATGACGAGCCGCCCTTCCATCCCGGCGAGCTGGCCGCCCAGGCCCGGGCCGGCGTGCGCCAGCGGATGGCGTCGGCCGGCCGGCGGGCGATCCGCGGCATCATGCCGGATCAGCATCGCGACTTCTTCGCCATGCTGCCCTTCGTCGTGGTCGGCAGCCTCGACCGGCAGGGCCGGCCCTGGGCCTCGGTCCTGTCCGGCCGCCCGGGTTTTCTCCGCTCGCCCGACCCGCAGACCCTGACCGTGGCGGCGCAGCCGGCCTATGGCGACCCGCTGGGCGACAACCTGGCCGCCGGCGCGCCCATCGGGCTGCTCGGCATCCAGCTGGAGACGCGCCGGCGCAACCGCATGAACGGCACCGTCACCGAATGGGCCGATGGCCGCTTCGCCGTCACGGTCGGGCAGAGCTTCGGCAACTGCCCGCAATACATCCAGGCGCGCAGGCCGAGCTTCGTCGCCGAACCGGACAGCCTGGGCGCGCCGCGGCCGGTCCATGCCGAAGGGCCGGCGCTCTCCTCGAGGGCGGCGGCGCTGGTCGCGGCGGCCGACACCTTCTTCATAGCCACCCGCTCGGCCGACGCCGGGGACGGCGGAGCGCCATCCGAGGGCGTCGACGTCTCGCATCGCGGCGGCCGGCCCGGCTTCGTCCGCGTGGCGGAGGAGGGCGGGCGCACGGTGCTGACCTCGCCCGACTTCGTCGGCAACTTCTTCTTCAACACCTTCGGCAACATCGAGGTCGACCCGCGCGCCGGCCTGGTCTTCGTCGATTTCGACACCGGCGGCGCGCTGCTGCTGACCGGCACCGCCGAGGTGGTGTGGGACGGGCCGGAGGTCGCGTCCTTCGCCGGGGCGGAGCGGCTGTTGCGCTTCCGGGTGGAGGAGGGGCGGTGGATCGAGGACGCGGTGCCGCTGCGCTGGTCCGCGCCTGAGCAGGCGCCGCAGCTCGCCGCCACCGGCACCTGGGACGAGGCCGGGCGGGTCGCGCAGGCCGAGGCGGCGCGCAACACGCTGCGCCCCTTCACCGTGACCCGGATCGTGGACGAGAGCGCGACCATCCGCTCCTTCGTCCTCGAGCCGGCGGACGGCGGCAGCGTGGTGCCGCACCAGCCCGGCCAGTTCCTGCCGATCGCGCTCGACATTCCCGGCCGCGACCAGCCGGTCCGCCGCACCTACACCCTGTCCGATGCGCCGGACGGCCGGGCGTACCGGATCAGCGTCAAGCGCGAGCCGGGCGACCGGCCCGGCCTGGCCAGCAACTGGCTGCACGACCATGTCCGGGTCGGCGACACCCTGCGCGCCTTGGCGCCGCGCGGCGACTTCGTGCTCGACACCGACGGCCGGCGGCCGGTGCTGCTGCTGTCGGCCGGCGTCGGGGTGACGCCGATGATCGCCATGCTGAACCACCTCATCGGCCGCAACCCGGACCGGCTGCGCCATCCCGGCCGCGGCCTGTGGTTCGTCCACGCCGCGCGCGATGGGGCCGAGCACGCTTTCGCCGACCATCTGCGGGCGCTGGCGGCGCGGGCGCCGACCCTGACCGCCCATGTCCGCTACAGCCGGCC
Source organism: Inquilinus sp. OTU3971 (assembly GCF_038440215.1). Classification (NCBI taxonomy): domain Bacteria; kingdom Pseudomonadati; phylum Pseudomonadota; class Alphaproteobacteria; order Rhodospirillales; family Rhodospirillaceae; genus Inquilinus; species Inquilinus sp. OTU3971. Next base: position 27,426 of record NZ_JASATH010000037.1, read on the forward strand.
GCGGCCGCAGGACGTGCCGGGCCGCGATTACGACGATGCCGGCCATATCGACGCCGCGCTGCTGCGCCGGCTGCTGCCGCTCGACGATTACGACGTCTATCTCTGCGGCCCCGCCGGCTTCATGCAGGCGATGCGCGAGGTCCTGGCGAGCCTCGGCGTGCGGCCGGAGCGGATCCGCAGCGAGGCCTTCGCCATCGGTTCGGCCGCGCCGGCGGACCCGGCCGCGCTGCCGCCGGCGGTGGCCGAGGCGCAGGTCGAGTTCCGCGCCTCGGGCCGCAGCGCCGCGTGGGACCCGTCGAAGGGCTCGCTGCTCGACCTCGCCGAGGCGGCCGGGATCGAGGCGCCATGGAGCTGCCGCTCCGGCCTGTGCGGCACCTGCGCCGCGCGGGTGGCGGACGGCGCCGTGACCTATGCCGAGCCGCCGGCCGGCGCGCCGCGGCCGGGCGAGGCGCTGGTATGCTGTGCCGTGCCCGCCAGCGGCCGGGTGGTGCTGGAGCTGTAGTCCCGGGTCTCTCTCAAATCCGGAACCAAATCCTGCCCTCATGCGTTCGATCGGTCCTGTGGGTGGGGGGAGCGCCTTCGGCGCAGCGGCATGTCGCTCGGACAAAGGCTTGGCGGATTGAGAAGCAGGACCGTGGTCTGGCTGACCACGGGCATCGGCGGCTTCCTGGCCGCCGGGGTGGTCCTGGTCATGACCATCGCCTCCTACCGCGCCGACAAGCCGCTGCCGAAACTACCCCTCGGCCCGCCGATCGAGGCCGGGGAATGGCGCGTCGTGCCGCTGTCCGCGCGGATCGCCACCACCACCCCGGACGGGCGGAAGGTCCGGGACGGCCAGAAGGCCCTGGTGGTGGAGATGGATCTGACCAACCGCACCGCCGCCTCGAGCAACAGCTTCGGCCGCCTGCTGAGCCTCGACCCGTCGGTCGGCAAGGACCAGCCGACTTACATGCTGCTGCGCGACCAGGACCTGTTGTGGGAGCTGCATCCCGACATGACGGAGCGGGTAGCCGCGGTCTGGACCATGCCGCAGGACGCCGCCGTGCCCGCGGTGCTGACCTTTGCGGTCCACACCTCGGACTACAAGCGGCGCGACAATCTCTGGGGCATGTCCGGCTGGTACAACCCGCATGTGCTCGGCACCCTCGACATGCCCGTCCAGGCGTCGGATCCGGCATGATGCGGTGGCTCGGCCGACTGGCGGCGCTGCTGGTCGCCGCCCTGCTGCTGCTGGCGATGCAGTGGTCCACGCCCCTCTATGACGAGATGATCGCCCCGATCCCGGCCTATGGCCAGATCGGCGACACGGTCGCGGCGCGGAAGTTCACGATCCGGATCGAGACGATCCAGTTCGCCCGGCAGCTGCGCTTCGAGGCCTATGGCAAGGAGGAGGTGCGCGACACCTCCGGCCTCTGGGCGGTCGTCACCGCCACCCTCGGGGCGCAGTCCGAAACCACGACGGTGAACGACGCCTACTGGGAGGGGCCGACGGGGCTGCTCTATTCCCACAGCAACCGGCTGTCCGGCGTCAGGCCGCTGCTGGCCGGCGCTTTGCTCCAGCCCGGCCTGCCGCGGCGCGGCTGGTTCATCTTCGAGATCCGCGAGGACCAGGCCCGCGGCGCCACCTTCGTGGCCCCGAATGCCGGCCTCATCCCGCTCGATTCCATCGTCCGCGTCAGGCTTGGCGCCGGCGGCGACGGCGCCCTGCCGATCCTCGACAGCCTGGATCTCGACCGCACGCCGGGGACGATCGAATGACGACGGCCGAACCGCCGGATGAGAACGCCGCTGCCCTCGTCCCGACCGACAGCGGCGAGCGGCGGTGGCGCCGCTTCAGCCTTTGGGGGCTGCTGGTGACGCTGCCCGTCACCTTCCTGCTGTCCGCCAGAACGGATCTGGAGGAGTGGTGGCAGGGCCAGGAGCTGTTCGAGCAGTCGGTGCCCGCCGGGTCCGAGATCCGGTTCGCCGGGGTCGATTGGCGGTTGGAGACGGTCGAGGTCCTGCCGCTGAAACAGTCGGGATGGCCGCGCCGGCAGGGGCAGGGCACACCCGTCCGGGTCCGCTTCGCCGTGACCGTGCGCGACCCCGGCATCGACGTGCTGTGGCGGCGCTGCCGGGTGTTGCTGCGGGACGATCACGGCCATCGCTGGTCGGCCGGCAGCTTCGGCGGCCCGCGCTCGACCGAGGGCGCGATGGCCTGCGGCACCGCGACGCTGGAGCCGCGGGCGCCCGGCACGGTGCTGCGGATCGAGCATGACTTCACCGTTCCGCATGACGCGGCCGGAACGGTGGAGCCAACCGTCAGCATGGACGGCGAGCGGCCGTCCTATCTGCGCTTCCGGCGAGGCGGCTGACCCTTACGCCTTCACGGCTGCCTCGTCGGCCTGCGGTTCGGCCGGCGCCTGCGACCGGGCGAAGGCGATCTCCAGCACCGCGGCGATCAGGCAGATGCGCAACGGCTCGACCAGGATGCCGGGCGTGGTGCCGGACGGGCTGCCGAGCAGCAGCGCCAGGCCGTCGCCGAGCACCTGCCAGAGATCGAGCGGATGCGGCCCGATCACATGCGTCGTGCCGATCCACAGCCAGTCGGCCGCCCATTCCAGCCCGCGCCAGCCGAGCACGAGGATCAGCAGCAGGAGCAGATCGGCGTGCAGTACCAGCCGAATGCTATTGGCGATTGGCAGGTAACGGCCGCGGTACCCGTCGATGAAATGGCCGATGAAGTCGCGCAGGAATTTCGGCAGGGCGGCGTAGCGGCTGCCGATGCGCTCCAGCCGCCGGTGCCGCATCCAGCCAGGGTCGCCGCCCAGGTCGTGGCCGTAGATCAGCGCCGCCAGCACCAGCCAGATCAGCGGCAGCAGGGCATAGAAGAACAGGCCGGTGGCGACGGTCGCCGGGTCGGTCGGCGCCTGCTCGATCGGCCCGGCGGCGAAGGCGGTGGAGATCGGGGTCAGTACCGCCTGCCAGATCCGGTTGAGCCAGTCCCAGGCGGCGCCGCTGGCCACCCAGGCAAGGGCCTCGTCCTTCCATTGCGACAGCACGAACAGGCCGATGAAGACCCAGTTGGTCTCGCACAGCACGATCAGCAGCTTCCAGATCGGGGCGTCGGTCCGGTCGCGCAGCGCCTTGAAGAACCGGCGCAGGATCCAGGTGCCGACGACGGAGACCACGAGCCAGCGGGCGCCGATGGCGTCGAGCAGGTTGCCGCTCTCGCCGAAGGGGGCGAGGCTGAGCGACAGCATCGAGTATTCGCGGATGGTCTCGCTCAGGAATCCCCAGGCGGCGTAATAGGCGAAGAACGGCACCAGGGCGATGGTCAGGGTGGTGGCGAAGCTGGTCAGCCGCTGCCGGCGCGTCGGCGCTGCCGGGGCCGGCGCGCTGACGGCATCGGGATCGGGCCCGGTGATCGGCACCGCCGTTCCGGCCGACAGGGCCTGGGCGGCGGCGATGGCCGGCAGCGCCGGCCGCATGATCAGGAAGCTGGCGACGGTGACGATCAGCTTGGTCAGCACCACCAGGGTCAGCGCTGCGAAGCCGAGCGAGCTGTCGGCGAAGCCGATATGGACCGACAGCAGCAGCAGTTGGTCGTTCAAGAGGATGCCGATCAGCACCAGCAGGCTGAGGTGCGGCCAAAAGCGCCACCACAGCTTTCCGGTCAGCACCAGCGGCGCCAGCAACTCCCGCAGCATCCCCATCCCCCAGACTCCAACGGGCACACTAACGCGCGACCTGCGTCTTTGTGCCCTATCCGGCCAGGACCCGCCCGCCCGACGGACCCGCACCGTCCGGCCGTGTAGCAGGCGGAAGGGGCCCGCCGGACGCAGACTCAGGGTGACGGATCCATGGATGCTCGCGTCGAGGACCGCCAGCGGCCGGTCGAGCAGACGGAAAGGCCGGCCCCGGCGCGACGCCGCGGGCGGCTGGTATGGGGGACCTTCGGCCTCGCGGCCGCGGCGTTGATCGCTTTCGCCACCTGGCATGTGGTGACCGCTCCCGGCGCACCGTCCGCCCGCGGCGGCCGCTTCGCCGATGCCGCGCCGCAGCCGGTCGGCGTCGCCATCGTCGGCAAGGGCGACATCCGGATCACCCTCGACGCGCTCGGCACCGTCACCCCGCTGGCCACCGTCACGGTCAAGCCGCAGATCGCCGGCCAGCTGACCGAGGTCGGCTTCCAGGAAGGGCAGACGGTCAGGAAGGGCGACTTCCTGGCCCAGATCGACCCGCGCCCCTACCAGGTGGCGCTGGAGCAGGACCAGGGCCAGCTGGCCAAGGACCAGGCGGTCCTCGCCCAGGCCCAGAGCGATCTGGCGCGCGACCAGCAGATGGTGAAGCAGAACGCCGTCTCGCGGCAGCAGGTCGACGACCAAGCCTTCCTGGTGCAGCAGGACCAGGGCACGATCCAGTCCGACCAGGCGCAGATCGACGCGCAGAAGCTGAACCTCGACTACGCGCATATCGTCTCGCCGGTCGACGGCCGGGTCGGGCTGCGCCAGGTCGACCCCGGCAACTATGTCCAGGTCGGGGACGCCCTCGTCATCGTCACCCAGCTGCACCCGATCTCGGTGGTGTTCTCGCTGCCGGAGGACGACCTGCCGCAGATCCAGGCCCGGCTGCGCGCCGGCGCCAGCCTGCCGGTGATCGCCTTCGACCGCTCCGGCACGACCCAGATCGCCACCGGCACGCTGTCGACCCTCGACAACCAGATCGACACCACCACCGGCACGGTCAAGCTGCGCGCCGGCTTCGACAATGCCGACGAGACGCTGTTCCCGAACCAGTTCGTCAACGCCCGCCTGCTGGTGGAGACGCAGCAGGACGTGGTCACCGTCCCGGCTGCCGCGGTCCAGCACGGCGCGCCGGGCGCCTTCGTCTACCTGGTCGGCGCCGACGGCACGGTGGCGGTCCGGCCGATCGGGACCGGCGCCTCCGACGGCGGCATGGTCGCGGTCACGGACGGGTTGCAGCCCGGCGACCGGGTGGTGGTCGACGGCACCGACCGCCTGCGCGACGGCGCCCATGTCACGGTCGCCGGCCAGGATGGCGCGACGGGGCAGGGCGCCACGGCTCCCGTCACTCCGGCGGACGGGCCGGCGGGCCAGCGACGCCACCGCCAGGGAAGGGACGATGGCGGCCAGGGCCAGCACCGCCGCCGCGACGGCCAGACCCAGCAGCCCCAGACAAACGGATGAGCGCTCGCCGGCTGCAGAGGGATCGTCGGCCGAGCGCCGTGATCGGTGGCAACTTGTTCCGAACCCTGCTTTCCACTCTCCCCCTCCCCCCGCGGGAGGGGGTAGGGGGAGGGGGTGTCGATCGAAGAGAGCCGGCACGAACAGGTTCCGAACCGTTGAAGGATGGCGCCAATCCTTCGGCATCGGTCCTTGCTGCAACAGACCCCCCGGCAAGGGGAGGGGGAGGATGAAATGCTCCGTGCTGGCCACCCCGGCGGAGGCCGGCCATGAACCCGTCCCGTCCGTTCATCTTGCGGCCGGTCGGCACCTCGCTGCTGATGGCGGCGATCCTGCTGGTCGGCGCCGTGGCCTACCGCTTCCTGCCGCTCTCGGCCCTGCCGGAGGTCGACTACCCGACCATCCAGGTGCAGACCTTCTATCCGGGGGCCAGCCCCGAGGTGATGACCTCCTCCGTCACCGCGCCGCTGGAGAAGCAGTTCGGCCAGATGCCGGGGCTGAACCAGATGACCTCGGCCAGCTCGGCCGGTGCCTCGGTCGTCACCCTGCAGTTCAACCTCGACCTCAGCCTCGACGTGGCCGAGCAGGAGGTGCAGGCCGCGATCAACGCCGCCGGCAACCTCTTGCCCGGCGACCTGCCGGCGCCGCCGATCTACGCCAAGGTCAACCCGGCCGACGCGCCGATCCTGTCGCTCGCCGTCACCTCGAAGACGATCCCGCTGACCGAGCTGCAGAACCTGGTCGACACCCGCCTGGCGCAGAAGATCTCGCAGCAGCCCGGCGTCGGCCTGGTCAGCCTCAGCGGCGGCGCCCGGCCGGCGGTGCGCATCCAGGTCAACCCGCAGGCGCTGGCCGCCTATGGCCTCGCCATCGACGACGTGCGCACCACGCTCGGCAACGTCAACGTCAACACGCCGAAGGGCAATTTCGACGGGCCGACCCGGTCGTCGACGATCAACGCCAACGACCAGATCACCCAGGCCCAGGACTACGACGACGTGGTCGTGGCCTACCGCAACGGCGCGCCGATCCGCCTGTCCGACGTCGCCACCGTGGTCAGAGGGCCGGAGAACGGCAAACTCGCCGCCTGGGCGGACACGACGCCGGCGATCATCGTCAACATCCAGCGCCAGCCCGGCGCCAACGTGATCGAGGTGGTCGACGGCATCAAGGCGATCCTGCCGCAGCTCGAGGCCAGCCTGCCGGCGGCGGCCGAGGTCGCGGTGCTCAGCGACCGCACCGTCACCATCCGCGCCTCGGTCGCCGATGTCGGCTTCGAGCTGATGCTGGCCGTCGGGCTGGTGGTGCTGGTGATCTTCCTGTTCCTGCGCACGGCGGCGGCGACCATCATACCCAGCCTGTCGGTGCCGCTGTCGCTGGTCGGCACGCTGGCGGCGATGTATCTGCTCGGCTTCAGCCTGGACAACCTGTCGCTGATGGCGCTGACCATCGCCACCGGCTTCGTCGTCGACGACGCGATCGTGATGATCGAGAACATCGCCCGCTTCGTCGAGGCCGGCGAACCGCCCTTGCAGGCGGCGATGAAGGGGGCCGAGCAGATCGGCTTCACCATCATCTCGCTGACCGTGTCGCTGATCGCCGTCCTGATCCCGCTCCTGTTCATGGGTGAGGTGGTGGGCCGCCTGTTCCATGAGTTCGCGGTCACGCTGGCGGTCACCATCGTGATCTCGGCGGTGGTGTCGCTGACCCTGGTGCCGATGCTGTGCGCCCGGCTGCTGCGCCACCGGCCGGAGGTCGAGCGCGGCCGCTTCGACCGCGGCGCCGAGCGCGCCTTCGACTGGATCATCGGCCGGTACGGCAAGGCGCTCGGCTGGGTGCTGGACCATCAGCCGCTGACGCTGCTGGTCGCGCTGGCGACGCTGGGCCTGACCCTCGCGCTCTACATCGCCATCCCGAAGGGCTTCTTCCCGGAGCAGGACACGGGAATGATCCAGGGCATCTCCGAGGCGGCGCAGACCATCTCCTATGCCGAGATGGCGAAGCATCAGTCGGCCCTGGCCGAGGCGATCCTGAAGGACCCGGACGTCGCCGGCCTCAGTTCCTTCATCGGCGTCGACGGCACCAACACCACGCTGAACAGCGGCCGCTTCCTGATCACGCTGAAGCCGCTCGGCCAGCGCAAGGCCGGCGCCGGCGCGGTGATCGACCGGCTGCGCGGCGAAGTCGCCGGCGTGCCCGGCATCACCCTCTACATGCAGCCGGTGCAGGACCTGACGATCGATTCCACCGTCAGCCGCACCCAGTACCAGTTCGTGCTGCAGAACGCCGATCTCGACCAGTTCCAGGAGTGGGTGCCGCGGCTGATGCAGCGGCTGCAGCAGGTGCCGGAGATCGCCGACGTCGCCAGCGACTACCTGCAGCAGGGGCTGGCCGTCGACCTGGTGATCGACCGCGCCACCGCCGCCCGCTTCGGCATCACCCCGGCCACGGTCGACAATGCCCTCTACGATGCCTTCGGCCAGCGCATCGTCTCGACCATCTACACCCAGGCCAACCAGTACCGCGTGATCCTCGAGGCCGACCCGTCGCTGCAGCAGTCGCTCGACGGGCTGAAGGCCCTCTACCTGCCGTCCTCGCTGTCATCGGCTGGGCAGGTGCCGCTGTCCGCCATCGTCAAGGTCGAGCAGCGGGCCGGGCCGCTGCAGATCACCCATCTGGGCCAGTTCCCGGCGACGCTGATCTCCTTCAACCTGGCGCCGGGATCGTCGCTCGGCGCCGCGGTCGACGCGATCCAGAAGGCGGAGCAGGAGGTCGGCCTGCCGGACAGCTTCGTCACCGCCTTCCAGGGCTCGGCCGCCGCCTTCCAGTCCTCGCTGGCCAACGAGGCGCTGCTGATCCTGGCCGCGATCGCGACCATGTACATCGTGCTGGGCGTGCTCTATGAGAGCTTCATCCACCCGGTCACGATCCTGTCCACCCTGCCGTCGGCCGGGGTCGGCGCGCTGCTGGCGCTGATGGCGGCTGGCGACGGGCTGGATGTCATCGGGATCATCGGCATCATCCTGCTGATCGGCATCGTCAAGAAGAACGCGATCATGATGATCGACTTCGCGCTGCAGGCGGAGCGCGAGGAGGGCAAGCCGCCGCGCGAGGCCATCTACCAGGCCTGCCTGCTGCGCTTCCGGCCGATCCTGATGACCACCATGGCGGCGCTGCTGGGCGCCCTGCCGCTGATGCTCGGCACCGGCATGGGGTCGGAGCTGCGCCGGCCGCTGGGCGTCGCCATCGTCGGCGGCCTCGTGGTCAGCCAGCTGCTGACCCTGTTCACCACGCCGGTGATCTACCTGGCCTTCGATAGGCTGGCATCGCGGGTCCGCGGCGGCCGCCGCGCAATCACGGAGGAGGGGGCGTGAACCTCTCCGCCCCCTTCATCGCCCGGCCGGTGGCGACCACGCTGCTGACGCTCGGCATCGTCCTGGCCGGCTTCTTCGCCTATCTGAAGCTGCCGGTGTCGCCGCTGCCGCAGGTCGACTTCCCGACCATCTCCGTCTCGGCCTCGCTGCCCGGCGCCAGCCCGGAGACGGTGGCGGCGACGGTGGCGAGCCCGCTGGAACGCCATCTCGGCGCCATCGCCGACGTCACCCAGATGACCTCGCGCAGCTCGGTCGGTCAGGCCAGCATCACCCTGCAATTCGGCCTGAACCGCGACATCGACGGCGCCGCGCGGGATGTGCAGGCGGCGATCAACGCGGCCCGGGCCGACCTGCCGGCGGCGCTGCGCAGCAACCCGACCTACCGCAAGGTCAACCCGTCCGACGCGCCGGTGCTGATCCTGGCGCTGACCTCGAAGACCCTGACCCGCGGCCAGATCTATGACGCCGCCAGCAACGTGCTGGAGCAGCGGCTGTCGCAGATCGAGGGCATCGGCCAGGTCACCCTGGGCGGCGCCGCCCTGCCGGCGGTGCGGGTCGAGCTGAACCCCCAGGCGCTGGCAAAGGTCGGCATCGGGCTGGAGGATGTCCGCGCCGCGCTGGCGGCGGCCAACGCCAACAGCCCGAAGGGGTCGATCGAGGAGGCCGGCCGGCACTTCCAGATCTACAGCAACGACCAGGCCAGCCGGGCCGCCGACTACAAGCCGCTGGTGATCGCCGCCCGCAACGGCGCCACGGTGCGGCTGTCCGACATCGCCGATGTCGAGGATTCGGTCGAGGATCTGCGCAACGCCGGCCTGGCCGACGGCAAGCCGGCCGTGCTGGTGCTGCTGTTCCGCGAGCCCGGGGCCAACATCATCGACACGGTCGACCGGGTGAATGCCGAGCTGCCGCATCTGCGCGCCGCCATGCCCCGGGACATCGAGATCACCCCGGCCGCCGACCGCACCGGCACCATCCGCGCCTCACTGAACGACACCCAGCTCACGCTGCTGATCTCGGTCCTGCTGGTGATGCTGGTGGTGTTCGCCTTCCTGCGCGACCCGCGCGCCGCCATCATCCCGGCGGTGGCGGTGCCGGTCTCGATCATCGGCACCTTCGGCGCGATGTACCTGGTCGGCTACAGCCTCGACAACCTGTCGCTGATGGCGCTGACCATCGCCACCGGCTTCGTCGTCGACGACGCCATCGTGGTGCTGGAGAACATCTCCCGTCACGTCGAAGCCGGCATGCCGCGGCGCCAGGCGGCGCTGCGCGGCGCGCGCGAGGTCGGCTTCACCGTGCTGTCGATCAGCATCTCGCTGGTCGCAGTGTTCATTCCGATCCTGCTGATGGGCGGGCTGGTCGGCCGGATCTTCCGCGAATTCGCCCTGACCCTGTCGATCGCCATCGCCGTGTCGATGGCGATCTCGCTGACCACCACGCCGATGCTGTGCGCCCTGCTGCTGCGCCGCCGGCCGCGCCGGCCCGACAGCGGCCCCGGCCCGCTGGCCCGGGTGATGCGGGCCTATGAGCGGACGCTGGGCTGGGCGCTGCGCCACAGGGGCTTCGTGGTCCTGGTGCTGTTCGGCGTGGTCTGCCTCAACATCGCGCTGTTCGCGATCATCCCGAAAGGCTTCTTCCCGGAGCAGAGCACCGGCCGGCTGGTCGGCGGCATCGTCGCGGACCAGAGCATTTCGTTCCAGTTGATGCAGCAGAAGCTGGGGCAGCTGATGGACATCGTCCGCGCCGACCCGGCGGTGGAGAGCGTCGTCGGCTTCACCGGCGGCGGGGGCGGCGGCCGGTCGCAGACCAACACCGGCCAGGTCTTCGTCACGCTGAAGCCGCTGTCCCAGCGCGGCGTCAGCGACGACGACGTCATCGCCCGGCTGCGCGACAAGCTGGCCGTGGTGCCGGGCGGCCGGCTGTTCCTGGTCTCGGCCCAGGACATCCGTGCCGGCGGCCGGCAGAGCAACGCCGCCTACCAATACACGCTGCAGTCGGATTCCTCGGCCGAGCTGCAGGATTGGGGCCCGAAGCTGCTGCAGGCGCTGCAGGCCAGCCCGGTGCTGGCCGACGTCAACTCCGACCAGCAGCAGAAGGGCATCGAGACCGACATCGTCATCGACCGCGACACCGCCGCCCGCCTGGGCATCACGCCGCAGCAGATCGACAACACCCTCTACGACGCCTTCGGCCAGCGCCAGGTCTCGACCATCTACAGCGCCATCAACCAGTACCACGTGGTGATGGAGGTGGCGCCGCAATACTGGCAGAGCCCGGAGACGCTGAAGGACCTCTACGTCAGCACCTCGGGCGGCAGCGCCAGCGGCACCGCCAGCACCAACGCGCCGGCCAGCGCCACCGGCACCGGAGCCGCCAGCCTGACGGCGCAGTCGGCCGCCAACGCCGCCACCAACGCCCTGGCCAATGCCGGCCGCAAAGGCACCTCCAGCGGCGCCGCGGTCAGCACCGCGGCGGAGACCATGGTGCCGCTGTCGGCGATCAGCCATGTCGGCCTGGGCAACACGCCGCTCTCGGTCAACCACCAGGGCCTGTTCGCGGCGACGACCATCTCGTTCAACCTGGCGCCGGGCAAGTCGCTCAGCGACGCCGCGGCGGCGGTGCAGCAGGCGATGGTGGCGCTGCACATGCCGGCCACCATCCACGGCAGCTTCCAGGGCACGGCCCAGGTGTTTCAGAGCTCGCTCAGCAACGAACCGATCCTGATCCTGGCGGCGCTGGCGGCGGTCTACATCGTGCTCGGCATCCTGTACGAGAGCACGATCCACCCGATCACCATCCTGTCGACCCTGCCCTCGGCGGGAGTGGGCGCGGTGCTGGCGCTGATGCTGTTCGACACCGAGTTCAGCCTGATCGCGATGATCGGCGTCATCCTCTTGATCGGCATCGTCAAGAAGAACGCGATCATAATGATCGACTTCGCGCTGGAGGCGGAGCGCAGCCGCGGCCTGGCCCCGCGCGAGGCGATCCTGCAGGCTAGCCTGCTGCGCTTCCGGCCGATCCTGATGACGACGATGGCGGCGATCTTCGGGGCGGTGCCGCTGGCGGTCGGCTTCGGCAGCGGCAGCGAACTGCGCCAGCCGCTCGGCATCGCCATCGTCGGTGGGCTGATCGTGAGCCAGGTGCTGACGCTCTACACCACCCCGGTGCTGTACCTGGTGCTCGACCGCTTCCGGCACTGGGCACGGGGTCGGTGGGCTCGGGCGTTCCCGAGCCTGGCCGGCGGGTCGGAGGCGAAGTGAGATCACCGTCGGCGACCTGAAGCCGGCAGGAAGACCGCCGCGCCGACAGCGTAGAGCGTCAGCGCCAGGCAGACGACGATGGTGAAGCCGAGATGCATGGCGAGAATGCTGGCGAGGACGGCGCCGACCACCGAGGCGCAGCCGTTGATGCCCCAGGCCCAGGGCACCAGCCCCGGCGCCTCCGCCGCCACCTGCCCGAGACCGAGGGGGAAGGGCAGGCCCATGGCGAAGCCCAGCGGCGCGATCAGCAGGACCGCGACCGCCACCTTGGCGAAGACCGGGAGGGCGACGAGTCCCGAGAACACGAAAGGCAGCGCGATCAGGTAGAGACCGGCGAGGGAGACGATGCCGGCCACGGCGATCGCGACCGCGGGACGCCGATGCCGCGACAGCCGCCCGGAGAGGCCGCTGCCCAGCCCGGCGAAGACGAGGAAGGCGGCGAGCACCACGGCGACGGCCGCGAGCGGGTGGCCGATGAACAGGGTGAAGCGCTGGATGAAGCTGATCTCGATGAAGATGAACGCGAAGCCGAGCATCAGGAAATAGATCGCCACCCGCCACCGCGCCAACGCTCCGTCCCCGCCGGACCTGGTGCGCAGGATCGCGAGCGGCAGCAGGATCAGGACGAGGCCCGCCGCCGCCGACAGCGGCAGCGCGGCCAGGACCACGAGATAGCCGGCGTCCGCCTGGGTCAGCCCGCCCTGGCCGCGCAGCGCCCAGAGCTCCGGCAGCAGCCGCCATTTGACGAAGCGGAAGAAGTACGGCCGGTCGTCGGTCGCGGGGGCGATATTGAAGCCGTAGTCATCGAGGAAGCGCTGGCGGGCCGGTCCGAGCAGCGCCGCGGCAACCTCGTGCAGAGATGGTTCGGCGAGACGGGTGAAGCGGTTCGCCTCCGCGGCCGCCATTCCGGGATACCATGCGACGTCGAAGGCGCGGGCCTCCGCAAACGCCCGGATCGCCGTGACATCGGCGGCGGTGAGGGGCCCGTTCTTGACCAGAAGCGTCGCCGTGTCCCAGCCATGGATCATGGCGAGCCGGTCGCCGGGGTTCCGCACGCCCATGCCTTCGAGCGCCAGCACCGCGGTGGCGAAGAGCTTGACGGTGTCGCGCGGCGGCGACCGCACCCAGCGGGTGGCGGCCAGCAGACCGCCCGGGGCGAGGTGCCGCAGATAGGCCTGCAGGGCCTCGACGGTGTAGAGCCCGGTCTCGCCCAGGGCCTGGACACCGGCAGCGGCGGCGGTGAAGGAGTCGAGAAGCGCCACCTGGATCAGGTCCCACCGCCGGTCCCGGCTCGCCTCGACGAAGCTGCGTGCTTCGGCGGCGTGAAGCGTCACATCCGCGCGGCCATAGAGCCCTCCGGCGAGATCGGAGAAGTCTTCCCGCACGAGATCGAGCAGCGCCGGATTGAGCTCGACGGCATCGACATGTCGCGCCTCGTGGAGCAGCGCCCGCAGCACGTCGGCACCGCCGCCGGCGCCCAGGATGAGCGCATGCGGGCGCTCCAGCAGATGGAAGGGCAGCGCCATCGTCTGCTGGTCGAGATAGGCAAGCGCACCCGGCTCACCGGTGAAATGGACAATCGGGCTCAAGGATTCTGCGTCGGTGAAAATGCCGAGCTGCGGCGGCGGCTCGGTTGTCGCGCCGAGACTCAGGCCCGGGGCGTGCCGCAGCGGGATGACCGGACTCTCCACGACCGTCAGGAGCCCGAGCGGACTCGATCGTTCCGTCACGACCCGGGCGCCCGGCGCCGTCAGCGCCAGGTTCAAGCCCTTGTATGGCGAGGGTGACAGCTGCAGCCAGGACGCCGGCCAGGCAGCGATGGAGATCGCCCCGAGGGCGGCGAGCGCGATGGCCCACCTGCGCGCGGCGCCGGCCCAGGCGGCGAATGCGGCGGCGACGAAGCCGAGCCCGCCGACGAGACGCAGGCAGTCCTGCGGCCAGGCGACGAACAGGAGCGCCACGATCAGCGGCGCGCCCAGGCCGGCGCCCAACAGGTCGGCCCGGTAAAGGCTCGCGATCCGGTCCGCACTGTGGATGAAGGCCAGTCCGATCGCGGCACCGACCGCGAAGAAGGGCACGGCCAGCAGCAGCTGGATCTGCGCGAGACGGACCTGCTGCCGGGCGTCCCAGATCACCTCGAGCGGGTTGAACGGCACGCGTTGCGCCAGGGCGAAGCCGCCGACGGCGGAGACTGCGAACAGGACCCCGAACCCGGCGAAGGCCACGGTGAACCGCCGCGTCAGGAAATCCTTGGCGAAGACGAGAAACGTGCCGCTGGCGCCGATCCCGAGCAGCGCTACGCTGATGATCATATAGGCGAAATGGTGCCACAGCAGGATCGAGAAGAGCCGCATCAGCAGGATTTCGAGGGCGATGGCGGCGCCCGCGAGGATGGCGATGGCGGCGAGGAGCGCCACGGGATCAGCGGGCGCCGGCGCCGGTCAGGGGCACGAAGGAGACCGGCAGGAGAACCTCGGTGCGGACCTTCCCGTCCCCGTCCTTCGTGACCAGCATCAGGTTCTGGGTCATGAACGGCGGGCCGACCGGGATCACCATCCGGCCGCCCGGCTTGAGCTGGCTGACCAGAGGCGGCGGGATATGGCTCGCCGCCGCGGTGACGACGATGCCGTCAAAAGGGCCATGCTCACGCCAGCCATAATAACCGTCGCCGTGACGCGTGACGACGTTGCCGTATCCCAGCGCTTTCAGCCGCTCTGCGGCTTGTTTGGCCAGCGGCTCGACGATCTCGATCGTGTAGACGTGGCGGACCAGGGGAGAGAGCACGGCCGCCTGATAGCCGGAACCGGTGCCGATCTCGAGAACGGCATCGTCCTTCCCGGGATCCAGAAGGTCGGTCATGAGCGCGACGACATAGGGCTGGGAGATCGTCTGCCCATAGCCGATCGGCAGCGGCCGGTTCTCATAGGCCTCGTCGCGGGACTCGTCGGGCACGAATTCGTGCCGGGGCACCTGACGCATCACCGACAGGACGGGCGGGTCGATGCTCTCGGATCCCAGTGGTGCCGCGTCACCTCTGGCGAGGTCGACGATCGTCTCGACCATCCGCTCCCGTGCCGCCGCGGCGTCCATCGCGGACACCGTAGAGGGGAGCAGAGACAGGGCAGCGGCGAGCGATATCAGTCTCCGATCCATGACTGAACCCTCGTTGCCGCCGATCCTTCCTCAAGACCGTTCGTCGGCGGCCGGCACGTCAGTCTAGATCAAATTGCCGCTGACGGAGAACGCGCCAACCATGGGTGCCGTCAATGCGGCGAGAGCGACCTCACCACATCCTGCGAACGGCAGGCTGACACACAGCCGGCCGCGTCACGGCAGGTCGACGATCTCGACCCAGTTGGCATCGCGGCCGACGGGATACCGTCCCGCCGGCACCAAGCTGCCATCGGCCTTATTGATCCGGTAGACCGACAGCCGGTCCGACTTCTCGCCCGACGCGACGAGCCAGGTTCCGCTCGCATCGATGCGGATACCGCGCGGCTGCGTCTCCGTGGCGTAGTTGGTGACATAGGTCGGCTTCCCGGAGGCGGGGTCGACCGAGAGCAGCGCGATCCGGCTGGTCGTCCGCTCGGTGGCGTAGAGGAACCGGCCGTCGGGCGTGGCCTGGAGGTCCGCGGCCCAGATCTTCGGCTTGTCGCCAGCCGGCGCGCCAGGCGGGGTCCCGGGCACGAGACCGGCCTCCGCCGGCACCGTGCCGGTGCTGTCGAGCAGGGTCAGGGTTCCCTTATCCTGGTCGACCGCGAAATGGAGGACGTTGCCGGACAGCTCGCACAGCACGTAGAGATGCTTGTCGTCCGGCGACAGCACCGGATGGCGTGGGCCGTCGCCGGCCGCGGTCTTCGCCACCGGCGGATCGTTCGGCGTCAGCCGGCCGGTCGCGGCATCGAAGCGGAACTGGACGATCTGGTCGCTGCCGAGATTGGTCGCGTAGACGAAGCGGCTGCTCCGGTCGGCGCGGATCGCATGGGCGTTCTTGCCGGTCGGGATCACCTGGCCCGCCTCCGCCTTCACCAGCCCGTCCGCATCGATCGGGCTGACCGCGACCTTGTTGCCGCCATAGGAGGCGGTGAACAGGAAGCGGCCGGTGGCGTCGGTCGAGATATAGGCCATGCTGTCGGGCAGCGGCGCGGTCGCCTCCTGCCGCAGCGCGCCGCTGGCGGGATCGATGGCATAGGTCAGGACCGCGAAAGGCTCCGAACGGACCACGGCATAGAGATGCCGCTTGTCCGGGCTGATCGTCATCGGCATCACCTTCGGCCCGGCCTTGGTCTCGCCGAGCGGCGTCAGCGCGCCGGTCGTCTGGTCCAGGGCGTAGCCGTCGATGTCCCCGTCATCCGCATTGGAGACATAGACGAAGGACTTCGCGTCCCCCGGCGCCGCGCCGAAAGCGGTGAGCGATGACGCCATGACGAACACTCCTGCCAGCAGCCGCAACGCACTGTGCATGATCCCTCCCTGAGAGGCGACGGGCACCTCGGTGCCTCTATTCCCTCCCTCGGCAGGGTCTTACGGCCTCGGCCTCGCCGTCCAAGCCGAAACGGGTATCGATCGATGCGGCCCGCGCATCGATCCGGGCCGGCGACAGGGCCGGTTCACTCCGGCAGCCCGGCTTTCCGGAAGCCGTCGAGAATCATGTCCCGGGACGCGGAATCCCTGAGTGGCAGGCACTCCCGCAGCGCCGAGACGGTCATTCCGGGCGCCAGGGGGAGAAACTTGCCGAGCGCCGCCTGCGCCTCCGGCAGCCGGTCGAGCTGGACACAGGCGGGGATCAGGGCCCAGTAGGCCGTGTCCCAGCCGGGATTGAGGGCGGCCGACCGTTGGGCCAGCTCCAGGGCCTTGGCCGGGCGGCCGCTGAACAGTTGGGCCAATCCGGCAACCGTGAGGAACATGAAGTAGCCGGGATCCAGCGGACCCAGCGCCATGGCCCGCTCCGCCAGCGCCAGGCCGGCTTCGGGATCGCCGCCGCAGACCAGAGCAGTGCCGGCGAGGAAGTTGACCTGCCTCGAACCGGGGTTCCGCAAATTCATATGCAGTATACGCCTCAAATCCGTTCGAACTTTGAACATTGAGTCGTCGACGGCCCCATCAGGGGTCTGTCCGGCCCGCCATGTGCCCGCGATCTGGCACCATGACGCGAAGGCATTGGGTCCGGGACCGGCGCCGCCGCCAGGATGCGGTCCTGGCGTCCCCAGGGAGCGAGTGCGGTGTCGGCAAGGGTGTTGACGATGGTGGTGGCGGCACTGGTGGCTCTGGCCCTGCCGGCCGCGGCCCAGGAGCCGCAGCGGGTGGTGCCCGTGGCGGTGCGCGTGATCCCGCCGATGGTCGAACAGACCAACGGCCAGCTCAGCGGCTTCAGCATCGATCTCTGGAACGCGATCGCCAGCCGCCGCCACTGGACCACCGCGTTCACGGTGGTGCCCAGCGTCCAGGCCCAGCTCGCCGCCGTGTCCGGCCGGGCGGCCGATGTCGGGGTCGGCGCAATCTTGATCACCGCCGAGCGCATCACCGACTACGATTTCTCGCAGCCGATCCTGAATGCCGGCCTCGGCATCCTGACACGCAGCCAGCGGCCGGGGCGCGAGGCCACCGCCTTCGGCAGCCTGCTGCACCTGCTGCTGTCGCCCGCGGTCTTGGTCTGGCTCGGCATCGCCGGGCTGCTGACGATCATCCCGGCGCATATCGTCTGGTTCGTCGAACGCGGCCAGCCGGACGGCCTGATCGGCACCAGGCGCTATTTCCCCGGGATCTTCCAGGCCTTCTTCTGGGGCCTCGGCACCCTGGCCACCCAGGCGGATGCGATGCCGCGCCACTGGGTGTCCCGCGGCGTCGCGGTGCTGTGGATGTTCACCGGCGTGGTCTTCGTCGCCTTCTACACGGCGACGCTGACGGCCAGCCTGACGGTCCAGCAGATCCGGCAGGAGATCAACGGCCCCGGCGACCTGCCGGGCAAGGCGGTCGGCACCGTCGCCGGCACCACCTCGGCCCGCTATCTCGGCGCCGCCGGCATCCAGTCCCTGGCCTTCGCCAATGCGGAGGACGCGTACCAGGCCCTGATGGACGACCAAGTCGATGCCGTGGTCTATGACGCGCCGGTGCTGCAATACATCGCGGCGCATGAGGGGCTGGGGCGCGCCGGCCTGGCCGGGACGGTGTTCCAGCCCGAGGATTACGGCTTCGTCTTCCGCAACGACAGCGACCTGCGCCGCGACGTCGACGCCGCCCTGCTGTCGATGCGCCAGGACGGCAGCTACGAGGAGCTGCGCCAGCGCTGGTTCGGCAAGTCGTAGGGGCGGGCAGGGCGCCTTATCCTTTGCGGACTCTATGAGTCCCAAAAATTTTGAAAGTCCCTGTCATGGCGCTCGACGGCTTCCTGAAGTGTGGAAAACCACTCACAGCGCTCTGACAAGTCCTCTTCCGTCAGAAATTCTATTAAGTTGCGGTCCTGCCACGCTTGCAGTCGACGATCTAATGGCAAGTTGAAGAAGTCTGCCGCGAGTACGCAATAACCCTTCTGAGGTATGTTCTCAAAGCAGGCATAGCGAACCGACTTGGTGGCGTTGACACGCCGCCAGACGTGAATTGCTCGATAGAGGTTGGACATGCGAAAGCGGCAATACCGCTGGCTGATCGCTGATGCCGATCATTATGACCGAAGCCTGGGGCTTTGTCACCGCCTCCGCTCATTTCCGCTTTCCGCCCCTTACAGTCGTGGCCCCACCCGCTCCGCATCCCAGCGCGCGCTACGCCGGGAACAGGTGCCGCGCCAGGAAGTCGATGAAGGCCCGCAGCTTGGGCGAGGGATAGCGGCTGGACGGCCACAGCAGGCGGAACACGCCCTCATGCGCGGTGTGGTCCTCAAGCACCACCGCCAGCCTTCCCTCTTCGATCTGCCGGCGGATGGCGAAATCCGGCAGGCAGGCGATGCCCAGGCCCTGCTCGGCCAGGGCGATCAGCGGCTCGATCGTGTTCGCCACCGCCGTGGCCGACAGCGTGATCTCCCTGCCGCCGCGCAGCGGCCAGGGCTCGAACTTGCCGCTGGTGGCGAAGCGGTGCTGCAGGCAGGCATGGCCGGCCAGCTCCTCCGGACTCCGCGGCACGCCGCGGCGCGCGAGATAGCCGGGTGCTGCGACCAGCTGCAGCCGGAACACGCCCAGGAACCGGCTCATCAGCCGGGAATCGCTGACCTCGCCGGCGCGGATCACGGCGTCGAAGCCCTCCTCGATCACATCCACCAGCCGGTCGGTGAAGTCGAGGTCCAGCTCGATCTCGGGATAGGCCTGCATGAAGGCGCCGAGGGTCGGCATCATCAGCATGCCGGCCAGCGGCAGGCTGACCCGCAGCCGGCCGCGCGGCGCGCTCTGGGTCTGCGCCAGCTCGGTCTCGGCGGTCTCGATCTCGCTGAAGATCCGCCGGCAGCGCTCCAGGAACAGCGCCCCCTCCGGCGTCAGCGTCACCGAGCGGGTCGAGCGGTGCAGCAGGCGCACGCCCAGCCGCTGCTCCAGCCGTGCCACCGCCTTGCCGATGGCGGAGGAGGAGATGCCGAGCTGCCGCCCCGCCGCGGTGAAGCTGCGGGCGTCGGCGGCGCGGACGAAGGCGTCGAGCGCGCCCAGGCTGTCGGTGTGCCGCATCGTCATTCCGGACATTCAGATCCCAAGTGTCCGGAACTATAGCCTAATTCTCCGGAACGAACGGCGGCCTCATCGTCTCGGCAGTCACCGACCGCAGGAGGCAGACATGGACGCACCCCAGCAGCACGACCGGTTCCCGTATTCCGCCATCGTCGACCGCCCGCCCTTGCGCTGGCCGAACGGCGCCCGGGTGGCGGTCTGGGTCACCCCGAACGTCGAGCATTTCCTGTTCGACCGGCCGTCGAGCTCGATCAACCCGCACACCGCCGACCTCGTCCCCGACGTGCTGAACCATTCCTGGCGCGACTACGGCGTCCGGGTCGGCATCTGGCGGCTGATGGAGGTGATGGAGAAGCACGGCTTCAAGGGCACGGTGGCGCTCAACTCCGACGTCGTCCGGCACTATCCGCGCATTATCGAGGCCGGGCAGGCGCTGGGCTGGGAATGGATGGGCCATGGCGAGACCAACTCCACGCTGATCCACGCCCAGCCGGAGGCGGAGGAGCGCCGGATCATCCGCAGCGTGGTCGACACCCTCGAGCAGGCCGCCGGCCGCCGGCCGCGGGGCTGGCTCAGCCCGGCGCTGACGGAATCGCACCGCACGCTCGACCTGCTGGCCGAGGCCGGCATCGACTATGTTGCCAACTGGGTCAATGACGAGCAGCCCTATCCGATGCGGGTGAAATCCGGCGCGATGCTGTCGCTGCCCTATTCGATCGAGATCAACGACTTCAACGCCTTCCTCTTCCAGGGCCAGACCGGCGAGCAGTTCGCGCAGACGATCCGCGACCAGTTCGACGTGCTGTACGAGGATGGCACCACGACCGGCCGGGTGATGGGCATCGCCCTGCACCCGTTCCTGATCGGCCACCCGCACCGGGCCTGGCATTTCGCCAAGGCGCTCGCCCACATCGCCGCGCATGACGAGGTCTGGCTCGCCACCGGCAGCGAGATCGCCGACTGGTACCGGACGAACTACGGAGGGATATGACCGGCCTGGGATGGCCTGCCACCCGAAGCCGAAGGCGTGGGGTGGCGTCCCCGGAGAGATTCGAACTCCCGACCCGCTGCTTAGGACGCAGCCGCTCTATCCTGCTGAGCTACGGGGACCCGGGCGCCCTTATAGCAAGGCGGCGGGGGCGATGACACCCCCGTCGTGACATCGCGCGAGCACCGGAAACGAAGAGGCCCCCCCCCCCGCGGGGGGGGGGGGGCGCCCGGGGGGCAAAAAGGAGCGGCGGGGCGCCCCCCCAAAAAAC
>NZ_JASATH010000038.1:0-47765 GCF_038440215.1 Inquilinus sp. OTU3971
CCCCCCCCCCCCCCCCCCCCCCCCCCCCCCCCCCCCCCCCGGGGGGGGGCCCCCCCCCCCCCCCCCCCCCCCCAACTCCGGCTACACCCTGGCCACGGATTGGGACGACCTCTCCCCCGGCCAGCGCCTGGAGATGGGCCTCGGCATCGCCCTCTGGGGCGGTCTGACCCTGGCGGTCGGCCGGTCCGGCCGGGCATCGGCGGCCGACCGGCTGCGGGTGGAAGGCACAGACGGCGCCGAAGCGAGCACCGGTCCGGCCGACGGGCCTCAGGTTCCGCTCAACCCGACGCCACCGCTGCCGCAGCGGCCGACCTGGAAGACCAAGGCGGCCGAGGAGTTGAATGTCGGCATCTCCGATCTCCACTTCGTCCAGATCCAGCGCGTGAACCGGAACGGCGAAGGCGTGCTCGCGGACGGCTCGACCGTGTCGCCGCAGGAGCAGGTGATCCGGATGGACAATGACGGGCGTCGGAACGAGCCGATCGTCCTTCCCATGTCCGACGCCGCGGCCGAGAACCGGCGCTTTGCCCAGAGCCTCGCCGACACCGCCCAGGCTCCGGTCTATCTGCAGCGCGAGGCCGGCGGCTGGACGGCGCTCCGGCCCGGCAAGTCGGCGCAGGATTGGTCGGTCGAAGTGGAGGGGCGGATGCTCTACCGGGTCGAGCCGGACGGCACCCGGCACCGGATCGACTCGATCGAGGACCATCTCGGGCCGCGGCTCGGGGCCGGCCTGTCCAAGACCGCCTTCTCCTTCGGCGACAAGGCAATCGTCCTTCTCCGGGACGGGGATCCCGTTCCCGGCTACAAGGAGATCGAGATGCTCAAGCGGCTGGCGGAGGAGGGGCTCCCGGTCGCGCAGCCGCTCGGGCTGGTCCAGGTGGGCGGCCGTCCCGCGCTGCTGTTCGACCGCTATGTCGCCAACAGCAAGGACATGATGAACCGTCCCGGCGGCGACGAGGTCGTCGACACCTCCCGCCTGAACGAGAACAGCCTTTCCAGCCTGCAGCGGATCAAGGCGACGATGCTGGCGCGGAAGATTGACATCAAGGATCTCCAGTTCCTGGTGAAGGAGGATGGCAGCTTCGTCGTCGCCGACCCGCAGGAGATCTATTTCGGCTATGAACCGTCGCGGAAACGCATCGCTGTCATCGACTGGTTCATCGACGCCGCCGAGGCGAAGCTCCGCGGCCAGGGTGGATGAAGCGTCGGCAACAGCCCGCTTGATTTTCTCAAATTGAGAATTAATTTTGAGGCAGCACCTTCAAGCCGGCGTGGACGGCTGCTAGGGTGCCCCGACCGTCATCCGTGGACCCCGTCATGACCGATCGTCTCGTCATCGCCCTCGCCCAACTGAACCCGACGCTCGGCGACGTGCGCGGCAACATCGACAAGCTGCGCCGGGCCCGCGATGAGGCGCGCGCCGCCGGCGCCGATCTCATGCTGGCCAGCGAGCTGGCGGTCAGCGGCTACCCGCCGGAGGACCTGGTGCTGAAGCCGTTCTTCCTCGACGCGGTGGAGGAGGGGGTGCGCGAGCTCGCGGCCGAGACCACCGAGGGCCCGGCGCTGCTGATCGGCACGCCCTGGCGCGACAACGGCCGCCTCCACAACGCCGTGCTGCTGCTCGACGGCGGCAAGGTCGCGGCGTCGCGGTTCAAGCACGACCTGCCGAATTACGGCGTGTTCGACGAGAAGCGGGTCTTTGCCCCCGGCCCGATGCCGGGGCCGATCCCGTTCCGCGGGGTGCGCCTCGGCGTGCCGATCTGCGAGGACATCTGGACCCCCGACGTGGTCGAGTGCCTGCAGGAGACCGGCGCCGAGCTGTTGCTGGTGCCGAACGGCAGCCCCTACGAGGCCGGCAAGGCCGATCAGCGGCTGCAGATCGTCTTGAACCGGGTGACCGAGAGCGGCCTGGCCCTGGCCTATCTCAACCAGGTCGGCGGCCAGGACGAGCTGGTGTTCGACGGCGCCTCCTTCGTCATTGGCCGGAACGGGGCGCTGCGCCGCCAACTGCCCTCCTTCCGCGAGCATGTCGCCATCACCGAATGGGTCCGCGGCGAGGATGGCTGGGACTGCGTCGAGGGCGAGCGCATCGCCCCGCCCGACGGCGTCGAGGCGATCTACGGCGCGATGATGCTCGGCCTCAGGGATTACGTGAACAAGAACGGCTTTCCCGGTGTTCTGATTGGGCTTTCTGGCGGCATCGATTCCGCGATCTCGGCCGCGGTGGCGGTCGACGCACTGGGCGCCGACCGGGTCCATTGCGTGATGCTGCCCTCGCCCTACACCAGCCGCGACAGCCTGGAGGATGCCGAGGCCTGCGCCCAGGCGCTCGGCGTCCGTCTCGACAGCATCTCGATCGAGCCGGCGATGCAGGCCTTCGGCATCATGCTGGCGCCGCTGTTCGAGGGCACGACCCCCGACATCACCGAGGAGAACCTCCAGTCCCGCGCCCGCGGCGTCACCCTGATGGCGCTGTCGAACAAGTTCGGCAAGATGGTGCTGACCACCGGCAACAAATCCGAGATGTCCGTGGGTTACGCCACGCTGTACGGCGACATGTGCGGCGGCTATTCGGTGCTGAAGGACGTCTACAAGACCACGGTCTACGAGCTGTCGCGCTGGCGCAACCAGATCCATCCCGAGGGCGCCATGGGCCCGGTCGGACGGGTGATCCCGGAGCGGATCATCACCAAGGCGCCGACCGCCGAGCTGAAGCCGAACCAGACCGACCAGGACAGCCTGCCGCCCTATGACACGCTGGACGACATCTTGAACTGCCTGGTGGAGGAGGAGCGCAGCGTCGACGAGATCGTCGCCCGCGGCCACGACCGGGCCACGGTGGCGCGGGTCTGGCGCCTGCTCGACCGCGCCGAATACAAGCGCCGCCAGGCTCCGCCGGGCGTGAAGCTGACCCGCCGCAACTTCGGCCGCGACCGCCGCTACCCGATCACCAACTCGACGCTGCGGCTGATCTGAGGGATGGAGGTCGGCCATGAGGGATGCCGCTGCGTCTCCGTCGGACCAAGCTCATGCATTGCTCGACCATCCGGAGACCTATCCCGGCCTGGTGCAGCACCGGGACGCCCGCCGGCTGCTGCGTTTGTGGCGCTACCCGTCCTTCGAGCCGTATTGCTCCTGGGTGGTGATCGAGGCCCGCTCGGGCCTGTTTCTCCGCCGCGTGGTCTGGGATCAGCGCCGACAGGACCTAGAGCCCGCCACTTACGGCAGCGAGACGGTCTTGCGACAGGCCGAGATTGCAGAGGTGCTGGCCGAACTGGCTGCGATCAGGCTCGCGCCGTTTCCGACGATGAGGATCCTGGGGCTCGACGGCACCGGCTGCGGCGTCGAGCAGGGCGAAGGCTTCGGGTCCGCCAGGCTCGAATGGTGGGATCTCCGCCATCCTGAAGATTGGGCTCCGCTTCACCGATGGCACGAGCGGACGGCCGCCCGCTTCGACACGCTGCTGCCGGCCCGATCCATGGCAGGGTGAGTCCCGGCTGCTGCAAAAAGCATCGGCCTCGTCACATCGTCCCGTGCCGTCTCGTCTTGGGGATGAGGCGCTGCCCAACCGGCCGTCCGGGCCGGGTGCCGGCGCTGTCGATCCGAACGGCACGATCATGAAGCGCTTTCTCGCCGCACTGGCCGTCGCGATCCTCTGCGCCGGCGCGGCCTCGGCCGACGACAACGCGGCCAAGGTGACCCTGGTCTACGAGCAGGCCCTGCCGAACGTCCCCGGCAAGAGCATCCGCGGCGGGCTGGTGGAGTACGCGCCCGGCGGCTCCTCGCCCGCGCACACCCATCCCAGTTACGCCTTCATCTATGCCACCGTGCTGCAGGGGGCGATCCGCAGCCAGGTCAATGACGGGCCGGTGGTCACCTACAAGGCCGGGGAGAACTTCTCCGAGATGCCGGGCGACCGCCACGCCGTCAGTGCCAATGCCAGCACGACCGAGCCCGCCAAGCTGCTCGCCGTCTTCATCGTCGACACAAACGAGACGGTGCTGACCACCCCCATCCACAAGTGACCTGGGCGCCGCGGGCCGGCAGCGCCAAGCCCACGGCGCGGGCCGCGTGCCCGCTCCATACCTTCAGCCTCGCCAAACCCCCACCGTCATCGCGAGCCCCGCAGGGCGTGACGATCCGGCCTGCCGCCGACGGTTCGGGATCGATCCCCGCCGCGGCGTGTTAGCGAAGTGACGCCGCCCGCCGCAGGCGGTCTTCGCCGACACCGCATCCGGACCGCCGATGATCAATTTCGACAATCTGTGGGCGCTGTTCGCCTTCTACGGCCTCAACGCGCTCTACGCCTTCGTGCTGCTGGGCCTGGGCTGGTGGCTGGCGCGCTTCATCGAGCGCTGGCTGCTGCGCCTCGCCGGCCGCAGCCGCCATGTCGACCCGACCATCGCCGATTTCCTGGCGTCGCTGATGCGCTACCTGGTGCTCGCGGTCGTCGTCATCGCCGTGCTGCAGATCTTCGGCATCCAGACCACCAGCCTGGTGGCGGTGCTGGGCGCCGCCTCGCTGGCCATCGGCCTGGCGCTGCAGGGCACCCTGTCCAACCTGGCGGCCGGCGTCATGCTGCTGATCTTCCGGCCGTTCAAGATCGGCGACGCGGTCGAGGTCGCGGGCAAGGCCGGCACCGTCCGGTCGCTGTCGCTGTTCATGACCGAGCTGGTGACCCCGGCCAATGTCCAGGTCCTGCTGCCGAACGGCTCGGTCTGGGGCGCCGCCATCGTCAACAATTCGACCTATCCCGGCCTGGCGAAGATGGAGCTGAGCTTTCCGGCGCCGGCCGGCCCGGCGGGCGAGGACCTGGCCCGCGACATCGTCGCCGCGCTGAAGGCCGATCCGCGCCTGGCGCCGGGGGTGGAGCCAGCGGTCGCCGTGTCGAAGCTGGTCGACCTGTCCAAGCCCGGCGCCGGGGTGGTCGAGCTGACGGTCACGGCCCCCGTGGCCACCGCCGATGTCGGCGCCGTTAAGACGGCACTGATGCAGCGGATCAACCAGAGCATGGGGCGCCTGACCGCCGGCGGCCTTGCCTCGGACGCGCCCGCCTCCTAAAAACCGCGGGCAACCGGAAGATCTGCCCGCATGTCCTCGCTCGCCTCGAAGCTGACCGAAACCGTCGCCGCCGCCTTCGCCGCGGAAGGGCTGCCGCCCGAACTCGGCCTCGTCGCCGTCTCGAACCGGCCGGATCTCGGCCAGTTCCAGTGCAACGGCGCGCTCGCCGCGGCGAAGCAGGCCCGCGCCAACCCGCGCGAGATCGCGCAGCGCATCGCCGACCGGCTGGCGGCGGACCCGGATTTCGACCGCGTGTCGCTGGCCGGCCCCGGCTTCATCAACCTGTCGCTGACCGACGTTGCCATCGCCACCCATGCCGACGCCCAGGCGCAGGACGAGCGGCTCGGCGTGCCGCGGACCGATCCGCCGCGCCGGGTGGTGCTGGACTATGGCGGGCCGAACGTCGCCAAGCCGATGCATGTCGGCCACCTGCGCGCGTCGATCATCGGCGACAGCCTGCGCCGGCTGTTCCTGTTCGCCGGCGACGAGGCGATCGGCGACGTGCATATGGGCGACTGGGGCACGCCGATGGGCATGGTGATCAGCGAGATCGCCCGCCGCCAGCCGCAGCTTCCCTATTTCGACCCGGACTTCACCGGCCCCTATCCGGCGGACAGCCCGGTGACGATGGAGGACCTCGAGGTCCTGTATCCGGCCGCGGCCCAGGCCTCGAAGGCCGATTCGGCGCGGATGGAGGAGAGCCGCCGGGCGACCGCGGAGCTGCAGGCCGGCCGGCCCGGCTACCGCGCGCTGTGGCAGCATTTCTTCGACGTCTCGGTCGCCGGGATGCAGCGCGAATTCGACGCGCTGGGCGTGCATTTCGACCTGTGGAAGGGCGAGGCCGCGGTCCACGACCTGATCGAGCCGATGGTCGAGGATCTCAAGGCCAAGGGACTGTCCGAGGTGGATGACGGCGCCGTCATCGTCCGCGTCGCCGCGGAGGGCGACAAGACCGAGATGCCGCCGCTGATCCTGGTCAAGTCGGACGGCGCGGTGATGTACGGCACCACCGACCTCGCCACCATCGTCGACCGGGTGCGTTCGCTCGACCCGGATCTGATGCTCTATGTCGTCGACCAGCGCCAGGCGCTGCATTTCGAGCAGGTGTTCCGCGCCGCCCGCAAGGCCGGGCTGAACGGCAAGGCGGGGCTGGAGCATCTCGGCTTCGGCACCATGAACGGGCCGGACGGCAAGCCCTTCAAGACCCGCGCCGGCGGCGTGATGAAGCTGTACGACCTGCTCGGCACCGCCACCGAGACCGCGCTGGCGCGGCTGGAGGAGGCGGGGCTGGCCAAGGAGTATCCGGAGGAGGAGCGGCGTGAGATCGCCCGCCGGGTCGGCATCGCCGCGGTGAAATTCGCCGACCTGTCGAACCACCGGATCTCGAACTACGTCTTCGACCTCGACCGCATGCTGCGCTTCGAGGGCAAGACCGGGCCGTACCTGCAATATGCGGCGGTGCGCATCAAGTCGATGCTGCGCCGGGCCGAGGCCGAGGGCATCGCGCCGGGCACCATCCTGCCGGCCGCGAACGAGGCCGACCGGGCGCTGATGCTGCAGCTGGCGCAGCTGCCCGACGCCATCCGCGGCGCCACTGACAAGCGGGCGCCGAACGAACTGTGCGACTTCGCCTACGCCCTGGCCCAGGAGTTCAGCCGCTTCTACAACGCCTGCCATGTGCTGAGCGAGCCGGACCCGGCGCGCCGCGCCTCCTGGCTCGGCCTGGCGGCGCTCACCCTGCGGCAGCTGGAGCGGGTGCTCGATTTGCTCGGAATCGAAATTCCGGACCGTATGTAAACGAACAGAACTGGTATATCATCCGACCAAAGGCGGAACGACGGCACAGGCCTCGCGGTTTAGCATGAGGGCAGAAAGCCCCTGCCGCGGGCAGTCGTCCGCAGCCGAAGGAAGAGGACGGGTGATCATGACGGGTACTGCCGACCAGAGCGCCGCGCTCAGCGCCGCCTGGGCTGAGCCTTGGGCGTCTGCCGTCGAATACTGGGTCGATGCGGCGCAGCGCAGCGTGCTGTTCTGGGATGTGATGCGCCAGCGCGGCAACCAGTATCTCGCCCATGCGGCCGATCCGACGCCGCATGTGCTGTCCTATGAGTTCGAGCTGATCCTCGACGGCCGCACGCTGGAGCGGCCCTGCAACTACATGCTGGTTCGGATCGTGCCGCCCGAGGGCGTGACGGTCGACCCGGACAAGCGCCCCTTCGTCATCGTCGACCCGCGCGCCGGCCACGGCCCGGGCATCGGCGGCATGAAGCCGGAAAGCCAGATCGGCCGTGCCTTGCGCGCCGGCCATCCCTGCTACTTCATCGGCTTCCTGCCGGTGCCGGTGGCCGGCCAGACGCTGGAGGATATCGGCCGGGCGCAGGCCGAGTTCCTGCGCATCGTCGCCGAGCGCCACCCGAAGGCCGAGGGCAAGCCCTGCGTCATGGGCAACTGCCAGGCCGGCTGGGCGCTGGCGATGCTGGCCGCGGTCAAGCCCGGCATCGTCGGGCCGATGATCCTGGCCGGCGCGCCGCTGTCCTACTGGGACGGGCCGCGCGGCAAGAACCCGATGCGCTATCTCGGCGGCCTCGCCGGCGGCGGCTGGCCGGCGGCATTCAGTGCCGACCTCGGCAACGGCCGCTATGACGGCGCCCATCTGGTGCAGAACTTCGAGAGCCTGAACCCGTCCAACACGCTGTGGTCCAAGCAGTACAACCTGTACAGCAAGATCGACACCGAGGTGGCGCGCTATCTCAGCTTCGAGAAGTGGTGGGGCGGCTACGTCCAGCTCAACGCCAACGAGATCGAGACCATCACCGAGGACTTGTTCGTCGGCGACAAGCTGGTGGCCGGGCAGCTCGAGGTCTCCGACGGCCGAAAGATCGACCTGCGCAACATCACCTCGCCGATCGTGGTGTTCTGCTCGCAGGGCGACAACATCACCCCGCCGCAGCAGGCGCTGGGCTGGATCCTCGACCTGTACGACTCGACCGACGACATCGTCGCCAACGGCCAGACCATCATCTACGCCATCCATGACGACATCGGCCATCTCGGCATCTTCGTCTCCGGCCGCGTCGCGGCGAAGGAGCACAACGAGTTCATCCAGAACATCGACCTGATCGACACGCTGGCGCCCGGCCTCTACGAGGCGGTGATCATCGAGAAGCAGGCCGACGACCCGAATGCCGCGCTGATCCGCGGCGACCATGTGGTGCGGTTCGAGGCGCGCAGCATCAACGACCTGCGCGCGCTCGGCATCAACACGGCCGACGAGGACAAGGCCTTCGCCACCGCGGCGCGGGTGTCCGAGATCAACCGCGCGCTCTACACCACCGTGGCGCGGCCCTGGGTGCAGGCGACGGCGAGCGAGCCGGCGGCGGAGCTGGGGCGGCGGCTGAACCCGCTGCGGCTGCAGTATTCGTTGTTCTCGAACCGCAACCCGGCGGTGCTGCCGCTGGCGATGGCGGCCGAGCAGGTGCGCGAGCACCGCCGCCCGGCGGCAGCGGACAACCCGTTCCTGGCATTCCAGGACCTGGTGTCGAGCCAGATCGTCACCGCGCTGGACGGCTGGCGCGACCTGCGCGACCGCTGGATCGAGAGCAGCTTCTACGCGATCTACGGCAACCCGGTGCTGCAGGCGATGCTCGGCATCGGCGACGACACCCTGGCCGACCGCCGGCCGCCGCGCCGGAACGAGCCGGAGGAGGAGCGTGAGGCGCTGCGCGGCAAGGTCGCCGAGGGCGACATCCACGCCGCCGTGCTGCGCGCCATCCTGTACGTGATCTGGCCGATGCGGGCGGTGGACGAGCGCGGTTTCGCCACGCTGCGGCAGTTCTATGCCGACCGGCTGCCGGGGCACTGGACCTCGCTGGCCGAGTTCAAGGCGGCGATGCGCGAGCAGTACCTGATCCTGCGCTGGCTGCCGGAGGAGGCGATGACCGCCCTGCCGGGCCTGCTGCCGGACGATGCCGAGACCCGAGACGGCGCCTTCGCCGTGATCGAATCGGCGGCCTCCGCCGCCGGCCCGGTGACCGGCGAGGTCAAGCTGCGCCTCGACCGGATGCGCGAGGTCTTCGCCGCCGCGGCCCCTGCCAAGTCCGCCCCGGTCCGCCGTGGCCGCACCGGCCGGCCGCTGAAGGTGGTGAAGTAACCCCAAGGCGATGGCCGGCCCGGCGGGCGATCTGGATCGGCGGTTCCGGCGCCAGCGCCGGGTCATCCTGATCGCCGGCCTCTGCCTCTCGGCGGTTTGGGCGACGATGGGCGTCTGGGTGTTCGCGCGCTTCGGCTTCGCCGAGGACGGGCCCCATCTCAACGACATCGGCGACTTCCTGGCCGGGATGTTCGCGCCGCTGGCCTTCATTTGGCTCGTGGTCGGCTATTTCCTGCAGGGGGCGGAGCTGGCGCTGAACACCCGCGCCCTGGCCTTGCAGGTGCAGGAAATGCAGGAATCGGTGCGGCAGCAGAGCCAGCAGGCTGCGGCGATGGTGCGCAGCGAGGCGCATTCGCGCCGCGACGTTGTGATGCGCGTGATCGACTTCCACCTCGACCTGCTGTCGTCCTATGCCTGCGACCTGTGGCGCTTGGCCAGCGACGTCGGGCCGGACACCCCAACCGTCGTCTGGGACCGCTACAGCAAGGGTGACAGGGACGTGTTCTTCGTCAACCTGGCGGGCGTGCTGCGCGGGGTGGAGCGGGAGCGGATCCTGGCCGCGGCGGCCCGGCATCTATCCCGGGGCGAACGCCGATCTGCACCGGCTCAGCGACGAATGCATCCGGATCTACGACGCCTTCGTCGCCGAGTTGGCGCGAGTGGACGAGACCGGCGTGCTGCGCGACATCTACGCCGCCGGTGACATGAGGGAGCTGCGCGAGCTGGTCGGAGCCTATCGGCGGCCGGCCGGGTGAGGGGCCTCGTCAGCCCGGGCCCCGGATCGCCGCGGCGGCCGTCTGCGGGTCGGTCCAGCCCTCGGCCGCCACGCGCCGGAAATCGGCCTCGGGGACGGCGGCGACGCAGGGCACCTCCATCATCTCGGTCCACCAGGACACGATCTCGGCTTCGGCGTCGAAGCCGATGAAATCGGCGCCGGCCTCGCCGGCCTCCATCGCCTCGTGCCGGCTGGTGCCGACCGTGACGCCGACGATCGCCTGGGCGCCGACGGCCTTGCGCGCCGCGGCGTAGCCGCCGGGGCCGACCACGACGCCGTCGCAGCCCGACCGGGCCGCCAGCGCCGCGTCGTCGCGCAGCAGGAAGGCGACGCCGCGCTCCTGGGCGATGCCGCGCAGCCGCTCGATCGCGGCCTTGGCCGCGGCCGGGTCGGCGGGCACCGCCATCTCGACGCAGGCGACGTCGCCGGCGCCGAGGGCGGCCGCGAACACCGCCGGATCGAGCTCCGGCGGGATCGCGATGTAGATGCGGGAGTCGTTCAGGGTCTATTCCTTGCCCTGGAAGATGCGGACCAGGGTGTCCAGCAGCTCGAGCGCCTCGTCCCGCGGCCGGCGGAAGCAGTTGCGGCCGATGATCGAGCCGTTGCCGCCACCATCGCGGATGGCGCGGGCGTCGTCCAGCACCGAGGCGGTGTCCTTGGCCGCGCCGCCCGAGAACACGACGATGCGGCGGCCGGCGAAGCAGGAGCGCATGACCTCGGCGACGCGCTCGGCCTGGGTGCCGATCGCGATCTTGGCGCTGTCGAACTCCTTCTTCGCCTCCTTCTGCTCGATGAAGTCGCTCGGCAGCTTGACCTTGATGACATGGGCGCCGAGCTGGCTGGCCAGATGCGCGGCATAGGCCACCACGTCGATTGCGGTCTCGCCGTCCTTGGTGATGTTTCCGCCGCGCGGATAGGACCACAGCACGGTCGGCAGGCCGACCGCCTTGGCCTCGCGGATCAACTCGGCGATCTCCTCCATCTGCTCCAGCCCCTGGTCCGAGCCGGGATAGATGGTGAAGCCGATGGCGGTGCAGCCCAGCCGCAGCGCGTCCTCGACCGAGCCGAAGATCGCCTGGTCGGCGTCTTCCTTCAGGCGCGACAGGCTGTTGGAGTGGTTCAGCTTCAGGATGGTCGGCACCTGGCCGTACAGCTTGCCAGTCGAGACCTCGAGCTGGCCGAGCGGCGCTGCATAGGCGTTCAGCCCGGCATCGATCGCCAGCTGGTGATGGTAGAACGGGTCGTAGCCACCGGGGTTGACGGCGAAGCTGCGGGCCGGCCCGTGCTCGATCCCCTGGTCAACCGGCAGGATGATCATCTTGCCGGTGCCGCCGAGCCGGCCGTTCATCAGGAGCTGCGCGAGCTTGGCCTTCACCGCCGGGTTTTCGCTGTCATAGTTCGACAGGATCTTCTGCACGCGCGGGCTGATTCTCATCGTCCGTCTTCCTCGAGGCGGTGGATCGGTCGGCTGCAATCCCTAGCCGAGTGGGTCGGCTTGTTCAACGCCGCCGGCGCACAAATGTTTCGTGATAAATGTAGGACGAATCCGCCGGCGTCAGGCGGCTTCGGTCCGTGTGCGGATCGAGGACAGCATCAGGCTGGTCTCGGTCTGCGAGATGCCCTGGACCTGCCGGATCCGGCGCAGCGTCTGGTCGAAGGCCTCCAGCGTCCCGGTCTCGATCTCCGCCAAGATGTCCCAGCGGCCATTGGTCGAATGCAGCGCCCGCACCTCCGGAAAGCCTCGCAGCCGCTGCATCACCCGGTCGGCGGCCTGGCCCTCGACCTCGATCATGGTGATGGCGCGGATCGGGTTCGGCTGGCTGCCGGCCTTGACCACGATGGTGAAGCCCTGGATCACGCCGGTGTCGACCAGCCGGTCGATCCGCGCCCGCACCGTGGCGCGGGAGACGCCGAGCGCCGGCGCCAGGGACGAGACCGGGGTGCGGGCATCGGCCCGCAGCAGCGACAGCAGCTTGTGGTCGAGATCGTCCATTCTGATCAATACACCTTGCCAATTTGCTCGATCCACTGAGCAAAATAGCCAAGATGCCGGCTTTATGTCACCCCCTCGCGGGCGGATAATCGGATCTCACACCCCCGCCGACAGGGATGGCAGGACATGGACGGAACGCAGACCGATCGCGGACAGGATCGCCCCTCGCGCATCGCCCTGGTGGGCGCGCCGGTCGAGGTCGGGGCCGGGCATCGCGGCGCCGTGATGGGCCCGGCCGGGCTGCGCACCGCCGGCCTGCTGCCGAGCCTGCAGGGCCTCGGCTTCGAGGTCGAGGACCAGGGCGACCTGGCCCCGGCCCGGCCGCTGCCCGCCGTCGCCGAGACGCCGCAGATGCGCTTCCTGCCGGAGATCGCGGGCTGGGCCCGGGTGCTCAGCGACCGCGCCTATGACCTGATGGGGCAGGGTGTGCTGCCGATCTTCCTCGGCGGCGACCACAGCCTGTCGATGGGCACGGTCAACGGTGTGCTGCGCCATTGCCGCGAGGCCGGGCGCGAGCTGTTCGTGCTGTGGCTCGACGCCCATGCCGACTTCAACACCCCGGCGACCACGCCCTCCGGCAATATGCACGGCATGTCGGCCGCCCTCCTGTGCGGCGAGCCGGGGCTGGACGACGTGTTCGGGGCCGAGCCGCGCGAGCGGTTGAACCCGCAGAACCTGACCATCCTCGGCGCCCGCTCGATCGACCGCGAGGAGCGGGCGCTGCTGCGCCGCCGTGGCGTCGAGGTGTTCGACATGCGCCTGGTCGACGAATACGGCGTCTCGGTGCTGATGCGCCGGATCCTCGACAAGGTCGCCGCCCTCAACGGCGTGCTGCATGTCAGCCTCGACGTCGACTTCCTCGACCCGTCGATCGCGCCCGGCGTTGGCACCACCGTGCCGGGCGGGGCGACCTACCGCGAGGCGCATCTGATCATGGAAATGCTGTACGACAGCGGCCTGGTCGGGTCGCTCGACGTGGTCGAGCTGAACCCCTTCCTCGACGACCGCGGCAAGAGCGCCCTGCTGCTGGTCGACCTGGTCTCCAGCCTGTTCGGCCGGCAGATCATCGAGCGGGTCGGGGCGGTCGAGCGCGCCGCCTCGGGCGCGCTGTAGGACGGGAACAGGAGCAGGACCATGGCCACATCGGCGACCACTCTCATCGAGACCGAAGCCCGCCTCGGCGCGCACAACTACAAGCCGCTCGACGTCGTGCTGTCGCGCGGCGAGGGCGTCTGGGTCTGGGATGTCGACGGCAACCGCTATCTCGACTGCCTGTCGGCCTATTCCGCGGTCAACCAGGGCCATTGCCACCCGAAGATCCTGGCGGCGATGATCGAGCAGGCGCAGAAGCTGACCCTGACCTCGCGCGCCTTCCGCAACGACCAGCTGGCGCTGTTCTACGACGAGATCGCGGCGCTCACCGGCTCACACAAGGTGCTGCCGATGAACAGCGGCGCTGAAGCGGTGGAGTCCGCGGTCAAGGCGGTCCGGAAGTGGGGCTACGAGGTCAAGGGCGTGCCCGACGGCCAGGCCGAGATCATCGTCTGCGAGAACAACTTCCACGGCCGCACTTTGGGCATCGTCGGCTTCTCGACCGACCCGGATGCGCGCGGCGGTTTCGGGCCCTTCGCGCCCGGCTTCAAGGTCGTGCCCTTCGGCGATGCGGCCGCCTTCGAGGCCGCGATCACCCCGAACACCGTCGCCTTCCTGGTCGAGCCGATCCAGGGCGAGGCCGGGGTGATGATCCCGCCGGCCGGCTATTTCAAGACCGTGCGCGCGCTGTGCACCCGGCACAACGTCACCCTGATCCTGGACGAGATCCAGACCGGGCTCGGCCGCACCGGCAAGCTGCTGGCCGAGGCGCATGAGGGCATCGAGGCCGACGTCACCCTGGTCGGCAAGGCGCTGTCCGGCGGCTTCTACCCGGTCTCGGCGGTGCTCTCGAACTCCGAGGTGCTCGGCGTGCTCAAGCCCGGCCAGCACGGCAGCACCTTCGGCGGCAACCCGCTGGCCTGCGCGGTCGCCCGGGCCGCGCTGAAGGTGCTGGTCGAGGAGGGCATGATCGAGAACGCCGAGCGCCAGGGCGACTATTTCCAGGCGCAGCTGGCCGGGCTGCGCAGCAACCTGATCCGCGAGGTGCGGGGCCGCGGCCTGATGCTGGCGGTCGAGCTGCACCCGGAGGCCGGCGGCGCCCGCCGCTACTGCGAGGCGCTGCAGAAACGCGGCGTGCTGGCCAAGGACACCCATGGCGACACGATCCGCATCGCGCCGCCCTTGGTGATCACCCGCGACCAGGTCGACTGGGCGATGGAGCAGTTCGCCGCGGTGATGACCGGGACGGCCTGAGCAAGGTCAGTCGCGTGGCGTCGCGGACGGCCGGATCCAGTCGAACTGCTGCCAGGGCTGCCGGGTCTCGGAAGGGGCGGGGCTCTTCTCCGCCGGCTTCTTCTCCGGCTCGGCGGCGCTCAGCGGCTTCGGCAGCTTGAAGTCGTACTGTTCGGCGAACAGCACCACATCCTCGATGGTGTGGATCTGGTAGCGCTGGATGTTCGGGCCGTTGCGGGCGTTGGCGTCGTATGTGCCCATCGGGTATTCGCCCTTGTCGTTCGACTCGACCTGCAGGGCGTTGTCGATGAAGAAGTCGCGCTTGCGCACCGGCAGGTCGTAGAGCCAGTCGACCAGCTCCGGCAGCTCGTTCTCCTTGAAGCCCAGCCGCTTGCCCAGCGTCGGCAGCATCGCCAGGAAGGGCCGGCCCTCCTCGTCGCAATTGGCCAGGCTCTCGGGCTTGTCGACGTCGGGATAGGCCGACTTCAGCCAGGCGCCCAGCATCGGCTCGTAGTGGTTCGAGGCCTTGACCCGGGTGTATTGCGACTTGCCGACCACGGCGATCGCAGTCAGCAGCCACAGCGCGCCGCCGGTCTTGGGGCCGACCGATTTCAGGCTGCCGATGATCGCCGGCAGCCAGGACACGGCGTCGAGCGGGCGGCCATGCACCAGGGCCTCGGCGGTCGTCGCCAGGGTCAGCGGCATCAGGCTCTTGTCGAGGATCGGTCCCATGATCGGGGTCGGCTTGCCCAACGCCACCTTCCAGGTCTTCCAGGCGTTGCCGGCGAACCAGTAGCCCCAGGCGTTGTTGATGGTTTTCGGGTCGAGCGTCGGCGCGCCGGTGATCACGTCCAGCGTCTCCTGCGGCCGGATGAACTCGACGCCGCCGATGGCGGAGAAGATCGAGGTCAGCGGCGTCGCCGGCGCGCCCTGCAGCGCCCGGATGAAGTCGTCGCCGTTGCGGACGATGAACATGCCGGTCGGCTGCTTCGGGACCTCGGCGCCGTTCTCGGCGTCGGTGCCGAGCTGCTGGATCAGAGTCAGGGTCAGGTCGGGATCGGCCCGCAGCGCCCGCCGCGCCGCGTCGCCCTTGCCCAGCTTCTCGGCGATCGCCGACGCCGGATCGCCGGCCGGCAGCTTGTCCAGCTTGGCCAGGAGCTGATCGAGCTCCTTGTCGGGCAGGGTCTTGACCTGCTCGCGCTGGTCCTGCTGCACCATGCGGCCCCATTCGACCGCGGCCTTCGGGCTGAGGCGCACCGCCAGGTTGACGTCGCTGCCGTCCTTGTCGGCCTCCTTCACCAGCGTGTCGTAGGCGTCGTCCAGGGTGCCGCCGCCGGGCAGCCCGTCCAGCAGCTCGCGGGGGGCGTTCTCGAGGGCGCTGCGGGTCAGCACCAGTGAGGCGCCGGCCTGGTCCAGCTTGTCGACCAGCGGCTTCTGCTGCTCCAGCAGGCCCTGCAGCCCGGCCAGCTTCTGCTGGTCGTCGCTGCCGGCCGAGGCGACCTGGTTCGGGTACAGCACGTCGGATTTGAAGGTCTTGCCGGTCTCGCCGGCTCGGCTGACCTGCTCCTTCACCCCCTTGCCGGCCTGGTCCAGCAGCGTGCTGGCCGCGTCGGCATGGCCGTTCTTCTCGAGATGATAGGCGACCCGGATGGCCAGCGCCGGCGTGCGGCCGGCGGCGATGCTGTCCTTGAAGGCGCTGCCGAACTCCTGGACGAAGTCCGGCGAGATGGTGGCGCCGTTGCGCCCGGCCTTCTCGGCCATCGCCACCAGCTGGCTGGCGTAGCGGTCGACCACGGCCTCGCCGTCCTTGGTCCGGCCGGCGCGATCGGACAGCGCCGACAGCGTGTCGATCGTCTTGGCGCCGCGCTGGGCGGGCCCGTCCGGATAGTCCTGGATCACCGTGTCCAGCGCCGACCGGACCTTCGGGTTGCCCAGGATCTGCGCCGCCCATTCCGGCGACACGGTGTGGCCGGGCCGGTCGCGGGTGACCTCCTCCGCCTTGGTCAGCTCGGGTGCGATGGCGCTGCTGTATTCCGGCTTGGCGATGTCGCTGCCGACCACCGTCTTCTGGTGCTTCGCTGCCAGGTCGAGGATCGGCTTGGCCGGGTCCTCGGTCAGCAGCTGGGTCTGCGCGTTCTTGATCGCCGTCTCATAGCCGGGATCGGTCTTCGTTCCCTGCTTCGGGCCGCCCTGGATCAGCAGGTCGGCCAGGCCGTCGATCGCCGCCTTGGGGTCGGGGCTGCCTTTGGACAGCGCCGCCAGCTGCGTTTCGGTATCGGCCTGCACCTGGCTCCAGTCGCCGCTGTGTCGCGCCGCGGCGATCGAGGCGCGCAGCGGCTCGAACACCGTGTCGAGATCGGACTGGGCCGACAGCTTGGCGCGGGAGGCGATCTCGGTGAAGCCCGGCTGGCGCTTGCCCAGCCCGGCGACCGGCTGCTCATGCGCATCCAGCGCCGCCTTCAGCTTGGCCTTGTCCCAGGCGACCGGCAGCCCGGCCTCGATGAAGCCGGGCGCCAGCTGCAGCTCCGCTTTCTGGCGCAGCTCGCCCGCCGTCTCCGCGGCGACCCGCGAGCCCTTGTTCTGCGAGGCCTGCTCGACGGTCTCGATCGCGTCGGTGACCTCCTTGAACAGGGCCTTGTCGACCAGGACCAGGGTGTCGCCACGCTCGATCCAACCGGGATTCTTCGCCAGCTTCGGGTTCATCAGCGTCAGCTCGGCCAGGGAGAAGCCGTGGTCGCCTCCGACCTTGAGCGCCGACTCGCCGTTCTGGATGCTGTGGATGATGACGCCGCCGTCGAGGCGCTTGTCGGCCCGATCGACGCTGCGCTGGAAGTCGTCCGTCTTGGTGGTCGCCTGGACCGGCTTGACCTGCGGCCATCTGCGGTTGTCGAGCGGAGTGACCATCCAGACGCCTTTCCAATGATGCCGGCCAGCCTGGCCCATCGAGAAAGAAGAATCCACTCTCCCGCACCTGGAATTACAGATCGATTCGCCGCGTTCGACTGGCACCGGGGCGACATTGAAGCAGACGGACGCGACGCCAGGCTTCCAGGGACTGGAAGAGCGGTGACGAAGCGTTCGCTCTTACTGGGATTTTCGGCGAATGCAATATTTCTGCAACACTATCGCCGGCATGGATTATTGCTGATTCGAAACGATGATCGCGACGCGCCGGTTCTCCCGGCGGCCGGCGGCCGAGCGGTTGTCCTCGACCGGCGCGCTCTTGCCCATGCCGGCGACCTGCAGGTCCTGGGCGGGGATGCCGGCCGCGACCAGGGCTTCGGCCACGGCCTTGGCCCGGCGCTCGGACAACTGCTGGTTGTACTCCGCCGTGCCGTAATCGTCGGTGTGGCCCTCGACCCGCAGCCGGTGGATGCCGACCGACAGCAGGGCCCGTGCCAGCTGGGCGATGGATTCGCGCTGGCCGGGGGCGAGCATCGCCTCGTCGGTGCCGAACAGCAGCTTGCTCGAGATGCCGAACTCCCAGCCGCTGTCGGTCAGCTCGAAGCCCTGCTGTTTCAGCAGCGCGATCTGCGCCGGCGTCAGCCCGGACTGGCAGCCGGCCAGAGCGGTGAGAAGGGCGGCAAGGGCCAGCCCGGTGGCGGTGCGCCTAGTGACGAGATGCAAGATGGGTCCCCAGTTGCTCGAATGGGTCCGGCCCGGCAGCGAGCTGCCGGCCGCCGGGCCGCAGGCGTTTGGCGAGATACATGGCGGCATCGGCCTGGCGCAGCAGCGCCGCGCCGTCCCAGGCATGGTCGGGGAACACGGCGATGCCGATGCTGACCGAAGCGGTGACGGCACCGCCCGACGGCAGCCGGACCGGCTGCCGCAGGCTGGCCAGGATGTCGTCGGCGACCTGCAGCGCATCGGCGATCTCGGCGACCGGGGCCAGCAGCACCGCGAACTCGTCGCCGCCCAGCCGTGCCACCAGATCGGTCTGGCGCAGCCGGTCCCGCACCCGGGCGGCAACGGCGGCCAGCACCGCATCGCCGGCGGCATGGCCGAGATCGTCGTTGGTCCGCTTGAAGTTGTCGCTGTCCAGGAACAGCACCGCCACCCGGCCGCGCAACGCTTCGGCCTCCTGCAGCGCGACGCCCAGCCGGGCCTCGAACACGGCGCGGTTCGGCAGGCCGGTCAGGCTGTCGTGGCTGGCCTGGTGGGCCAGGGATTCGTTCTCGCGCTGCAGCCCGGCCTGCCAGGATTCGAGCTCGCCGAGCAGGGCGTTGAAGTCGCCGGCCAGCTCGTTCAGCTCGGCGATCCCCGCCGGCGGCACGCGCCGGTCGAAGGTCCGCTCGCTGCGGACCCGGTGCGCCACCGTCGCCAGCGTGTGCAGCGGGCCGACGATGCCGGCCACCAGATAGCGCGACAGCAGCAGCGCGCTCAGGGCGCTCAGGGCCAGGCACACCAGCACCACCGCGACGCCGATCGCCAGGAACCGCAGCAGCCTTCCGGCGCTGCCGTGCAGCTCGATCCGCCCGATCTCCGCGCCGTCATGGGTGATCGGCTGCCGCACCGGCGAGGCGAAGACCAAGGCGGCCAGGCGGCGCTCGAGGTCGAGCAGGGACGGCTGGGCCGGGCGTTGCCAATGGGCGAACAGCGCGCCGCGGGCGTTGAAGACATTGGCCTCGGCCACGCCGCCCTCGGCGGCGGCGATCAGGGCCAGCGCCTCCTCGGCGGCGGCGCGGTCCTCGAACACCACTGCGGCCTCCACGGTGTAGCTCATCGAGGCCGCGATCAGCTGCAGGTTGCTGCCGGCATAGGCGCGCAGGGCGGCGAAGCCGGCCACGGTCAGGGTCAGGCCTGCCAGCGTCACCGCCAGCAGGGCGACGCCGAGCTGCGCCCGCCGCAGCACGCGCCGCAGCGGCGGCCGCGGGTCATCCCGCCGGCTCACGACGGCGTCTCCCTGCGCCGGCCGAGCTGCAGCACCTTCGGATTCACCCGGACGCCGCTGCGGGCCACGGAATCGAGGTTGATCTGGAACGAGACCTCGGCGCCCCGGACCTGCAGGCAGAACATGCTGCCGACCGTGCAACTGTCGTCCTGCTCGGTGATGCTGAGCACGGCGTGGCCG
Source organism: Inquilinus sp. OTU3971 (assembly GCF_038440215.1). Lineage (NCBI taxonomy): Bacteria > Pseudomonadati > Pseudomonadota > Alphaproteobacteria > Rhodospirillales > Rhodospirillaceae > Inquilinus > Inquilinus sp. OTU3971. The sequence continues at coordinate 19,376 of NZ_JASATH010000038.1, forward strand.
GCCAGGTGCGCGAAGATCTGCCGCCGCTCGGCGTCGCCGAGCCGGCCGAGATAGACGATGTCGCAATCCGCGCCGGGCGACCCGCCCGGCCCCAGCCGGACCGCCCGGACCGGCCGGCCGGAGGCCTGCGTGGCGCCGGCCAGCAGATCGTCGGCGTATTCCGCCGGGCCGATGACGCAGAGGCGGAGCTGCGGCGGCTCGACCGGCCAGCGGGTGTAGCTGATGATCCCCATCACGACCTGCCGGACCGTCGCCGGGCTGTCCTGATCCTGCGCCCGGCCGGGGCCGGCCAGGGCCAGCAGCACCGCGCCTGCCGTCGCGGCGCGGCCAAGGAGCGGCAGCCATCGGCACCATCCGGACATGCCGGCGCGTGCGCTCAGGTCAGGCCCGCGGCATGGGAGCGGGGCAGATGCGGAGCTGCATCGGGCCAACAGGATCTCAGGACAATCTCGGGCTTCGACAATGACGATGCGTCCGCGATCCTCTCGCGAGGCCGTCAGACAGCCGCGAGGATAACATCATTGCGCAGCGGGAGCATCCCGAGACCCTCCCAATCCTGAGACGATCGGCCTGGACAACCCGCATTCCAGGGCGGCGCCGTCCTGGTGTAAGAGGAGCCATGGACGCCCTGACCGACCTCGCCGTCGCCGTGCTGGAGACGGCGGACCCGCTCAGCAAGATCGAGCTGAGCCACCAGGCCGCCGCGGCCTGGCGGCAGCGCGCGATCCCGGTGCTGGGCACGCGACCCCCATCGCTGCGCCCGGCCCGGCCGGCGGTGCCGGAGCTGCGGCGCCCGGGCGACATGCCGAAGCGGCGGCTGGGCGGGGAGGCGGGGCGGATCGCCCTGCTGCACGCTTTGGCCCATATCGAGCTGAACGCGATCGACCTGAGCTGGGACCTGATCGCGCGCTTCGCCACGGCGGAGACGCCGGAGAGCTTCTTCGACGACTGGGTCAAGGTCGCCGACGAGGAGGCGACGCATCACGGCCTGCTGTCGGTGCGGCTGAACCAGCTCGGCTCCGCCTACGGCGCCCTGCCGGCGCATGACGGGCTGTGGCAGGCGGCGGAGGAGACGGCGGAGGATCTGCTCGGCCGGCTCTCGGTGGTGCCGCTGGTGCTGGAGGCGCGCGGCCTCGACGTGACACCGGAGACGGTGGAGCGGCTGGAGCGTGCCGGCGACGCCGACAGCGCCCGCATCCTGCATCGCATCTATACCGACGAGATCGGCCATGTCGCCGCCGGCCGGCGCTGGTTCGAATGGGAATGCGGCCGCCAGGGCAGGGCGCCGATCCCGACCTATCACGAGCTGGTGCGGCGCTATTTCCGGGCTCGGCTGAAGCGGCCCTTCAACGTGCCGGCCCGCGACCTCGCCGGCTTCGCCGCCGCCTTTTACGAGCCGCTGGCGGAGTAGGGGCGGGCCCACCCGCCCGCCCCATGATCGTCACTGGCGATGCCACAGCGCCTGGTCGGCGCCGCGGAAGAAGCAGTCGAAGGCGTCCGCTCTCCAGGCGACACAGGCGGGCTGGTCCAGGGCGGTGCCGCCCAGTCGGGCCCAGCCGCTCCATTGCCGGCCGTCCCATGACTGGTGCCACAGGGCCCGGTCGGTGTGGCGGGCGACGCAGTCGATGCTGTCCGGCTTCAGGGAGATGCAGGAGGGCGGGTCCAGCAGGGCGCCGCCCCGGCTCTCCCAGCCGCCCCATTGGCGGCCGTCCCACCAGCGGTGCCACATCGCCTGGTCGGTGCCGCGGGCGAAGCAGTCGAGGCGGTTCGGCCCCCAGGCGATGCAGGCAGGCTGCTCCAGGATCGTGCCGCCTAGGCCTTCCCAGCCGCCCCACTGCCGGCCGTCCCACCAGCGATGGTACATTGCCCGGTCGGTGCCGCGGGCGAAGCAGTCGAGGCGGTTCGGGCCCCAGGCGACGCATTCCGGCTCTTCCAGGATGATGCCGCCCAGGTTTTCCCAGCCACCCCAATTCGAGCCGTCCCACCAGCGGTGATACATCGCCCGGTCGCCGCCGCGGGCGAAGCAGTCGATGCGGTTCAGACCCCAGGAGACGCAGTCGGGCTGCTCCAGGATCGTGCCGCCCAGGCTTTCCCAGCCGCCCCAGCGGCGGCCGTCCCAGACCTGATGCCACATCGCCTGGTCGGTGCCGCGGGCGAAGCAGTCGATGCGGCCCGGCCCCCAGGAAACGCAGTCGGGCTGCTGCGTGATGGCGCCGCCCCGGCTCTCCCAGTCGGACCATTGGCGGCCGTCCCACCAGCGCTGATGCATCGCCTGGTCGGTGCTGCGGGCGAGGCAGTCGATGCGGTCCTCGCCCCAGGACACGCAGGAGGGGTGTTCCAGCATGGTGCCGCCGAGGCTCTCCCAATTGCCCCATTCCACCGCCCAGGCCCGGGCGGGGAGGAGCAGGAACAGCAGCGCGATCAGGATGCCCAGGACAGGAAGTCGATGGCTGCCGTCCGATCTGAGCCGACAATCAAAAGCCAAGCCGCTGCAATGCGCTCCGACCATCAAATGCCTCCAAAATATCAACGCCTCTACCGTCCGGCAGAAAATAATCGTCAGAAACTAGCGTCTAAAAATGTCGTTATTGTGTGCTGGACCGTGCCGGAGGGCACGCCGAGCTCTTGGCCGAGGCGGATTCTGTCAGCCCTTCCGCTCGTAGATCACGTACAGCTTGCGCGCCGGAGTCAGGTTCCGCCAGGTGCCTTCGAAGCCGGCGGGGATGACGAAGCTGGCCCCGGCCTCGAAGCGGCGGGCGGCTCCGGCGCCGTCGGCCAGCTCCACCGTGCCGGACAGCAGATGGCAGAACTCTTCCTCGGTGTAGCCGACGCGCCAGGCGCCGATCGCGCCTTCCCAGATCCCGGCCGAGAACTGGCCCGTCGGGTCGCTGTAGAAGTTGCGCACCGTCTGCAGCGGATCGCCGTCCAGCACCTTGGCCGGGTCCGGCCGCCAGGTCGCATTCTCGGACCGGGCGGCGGCGAAGTCGACGATGTCGGCGGCGGTCTTGCTCATGGAGGCCTCGCTGGCGGGATGCGGCGAGACTGCCGGCTTCAACCGCGGCTGTCGAGGCTCCAGGACGGGCGGGCGAAGCGCTCGGCCATGAAGTCGACGAAGCTGCGGACCTTGGCCGACAGGGTGCGGGCCGGCGGGTAGACGGCGTGGATGCCGATCTCCGGCAGCCGCCACTCCGGCAGGATCTCGACCATCCGGCCGGCGGCGAGGTCGGGGGCGGCGATGAAATCCGGCTGCCGGGCGATGCCGTAGCCCTCGCGGATCGCCGCCTGGATGGCGTCGCCATTGTTGATCTGCAGCCGGGCGCCGATGCGGATTCGCGCCTCGCCCTCCGGCCCGGTCAGCACCCATTCGCCCCGGTCGCCGCCATAGGCATAGGCGATGCAGCGGTGCCGGGCGAGATCGGAGGGATGGGTCGGAGTGCCGTGGGCCGCGAGATAGGACGGGGCGGCGCAGAGCAGGATGCGGCAGGGGGCGAGGCGGCGGGCGATCAGCGAGGAATCGGCCAGCCGGCCGATACGGATCGCCAGGTCGTACCCATCCTCCAGCAGGTCGACGACCCGGTCGTTCAGGGTCAGGTCGACCGAGACCTCGGGATAGCGCTCGAGATAGGCGGCCAGGGCCGGGGCGACATGCAGCACGCCGAAGCTCATCGGCGCGTTGACCCGCAGCAGGCCGCGCGGCCGGGCGTGCAGGGCGGTCGCCTCCTCCTCGGCCTCGATGACGTCGGCGGTGATGCGCTGGGCCCGGCGATAGAAGGCGGCGCCGGCCTCGGTCAGGCTGAGCCGGCGGGTGGTGCGGTTCAGCAGGCGGGTGCCGAGCCGGGTCTCGAGGTCGAGGATCGCCCGGCTGGCCAGTGCCCGCGACAGGCCGAGCTGCTCCGCCCCCGCGGCGAAGCTGCCGGCATCGACGATCCGCACGAACAGGTCCAGCGTGGTCAGGCGATCCATGATTGTCAAAAATGGATCAACAATCTTTTGATGTCACGCTGGATTATCAAAATCGTCGGGAGGCGCAATATGAGGGTTGCGGAGGTCGCGGCCGGCCGTCCCGTGCCGCATGCCCGCCTGGAGATCAATCATGTCCACGATGCCCGCGCTCTTCGTCTCCCACGGCTCGCCGATGCTGGCGCTGTCGGACGAGCCGGCGGGACGGTTCTTCGACGCGCTCGGGCCATCGCTGCCTCGGCCTGACGCGATCCTGCTGGCCTCTGCCCATTTCGAGACCGAGGTGCCGACGCTTGGCGCGGTGCAGCAGCCGGAGACGATCCACGATTTCCACGGCTTCCCCGAGCCGCTGTACCAGCTCCGCTATCCGGCCACCGGGGCGCCCGGCCTGGCGCGCCTCGCCGCCGAGCGGATCGCCGCGGCCGGCCTGCCGGTCAAGATCGACGACAAGCGCGGCCTGGACCACGGCGCCTGGGTGCCGCTGCGCCGGATGTATCCGGCTGCCGACATCCCGGTCGCGACCCTGTCGATCCAGCCGCACCGCGACCCGGCGCACCACTATGCCGTTGGCCAGGCGCTGCGCGGGCTGCGCGACGAGGGGGTGATGATTCTGGCCTCGGGGTCGCTGACCCACAATCTGCGCGCGCTGGACTGGCGCGGCGGCCCGGACGCCCCGGTCTCCGGCTGGGCCCGGGCGTTCATAGACTGGGTGGCGGCGGCGGTGGATGAGGGCCGCACCGAGGATCTGCTGAACTACCGCCGCCTGGCGCCCGAGGCGGTGAAGAACCATCCGGCGGACGAGCATTTCCTGCCGTTCTTCGTCGCCCTCGGGGCCGGCGACCTGCCCGGCCGCCGGCTCCATGCCAGCGTCACCATGGGCGCGCTGGCGATGGACGCCTATTCCTTCTGAGGCGGAGGACGCTGGCGGCGGTCAGAGCCTGTCCGAGAGTGCGCTGGAGCGAGTCGGCTGGTGGTGGTTTCGAGAACCGGCGCGCAGCGGACGTTTGGGTCCGTGAGTACCGGAAGCGCAGAAACCGCCATCAGACGGCCGCTCCAGTAGCGTTATCGGGCGGGCTCTAGGCTGCCAGCTTCACCCGGCCCATCGCCTCCTCTAGGCTGATCTCACCCCGGAAGCCGCCGGCGCTGCGGGCAGCCTCGCCGTGTTCGACGGCATGGGCGAACTGCACCGCCGGGTCGGCCTCCAGCCGCTCGAACAGGCGCTGCAGGCCCGGGTAGTCGTGGCGGTCGACCACGTCGTGATACTTGGTCCAACGGGCGATGCCGATGAAGTAGGCGTCGGCCAGCGTCCGGTCGCCCAGCAGCCAGTCCTGGCTGCCCAGCATCGCCTCCAGATCGGCATGCGCCTTCGCCACCTTGGCCGCGCCATAGGCCCTGAGCGCGTCGCGCTCCACACCTTCGGCGCCATGCTCCAGCGCGTACCACAGCGGGCTGAAGGCGTTGAAGAAGGCGGTGTTGAGGAAGCCCAGCGCCTGGTTCAGCCGGTCGAAGTCGGGCGTGCCCTGGGCGAAGGACAGTCCCTTGCCGATCCCGCGGACGCCGAGATGGTTCAGGATCGCCAGGCTCTCGCTGATCACCCGTCCGTCCGCGGTCAGCAGCGTCGGCGTCTCGCCGACCGGGTTGAGGCGGCGATAGGCCTCGCCCTGCACCACCTCCGGCATCTCGATGCGGCTCAGCCGATACGGCTCGCCGAGCCATTCCAGCGCCACGATCGAGCCGAAGGAGCAGCCCGAGGGCACGCCATAGAAGAGGATCGGTTCCATGATGGGATTCCCTGTGTTTGGTCACAGGAATATGCCCATGTGGACTTTAAGGCTGTAGCCGTGCTCCTGTGAACTCAAAGTCTACATGCATGGACGATGGATGTGCTCAACCTCAACGACCTGATCCTGTTCGTGCGGGCCGTGGACAGCGGCGGCTTCGCCGCGGCCGGGCGGCGGCTGGGGCTGCCGAAATCGACCATCAGCAAGCGCGTCGCCGAGCTGGAGGCGGCGCTCGGCGCCCGCCTGATCCACCGCACGTCGCGCAGCTTCGTGCTGACCGAGCTGGGGCGCGATTTCTACGACCATGCCCAGGCGGCGATGATCGAGGCGGAGGCGGCCGAGGGCGTGGTCCGCCGCCGCTTGGCCGAGCCGAGCGGGACGGTCCGGATCACCGCCTCGGTGCCGACCGCGCAATCCCGGCTCTCCGGCCTGCTGCCGGCTCTGGCCCGGGCCTATCCCAAGATCCGGCTGCAGCTGCACGTCACCGACCGCTTCGTCGACCTGGTGCAGGAGGGTTTCGACATCGCGGTGCGCAGCCACTTCGCGCCGCTGCCGGATTCCGAGCTGGTGCAGCGGCGGATGGCGGTCGAGCGCATCACCCTGGTGGCGGCACCGGACTATCTTGCACGCCGCGGCGTGCCGCGGGAGCCTGCGGATCTCAAGGACCATGACGGGCTGCTGACCGGCCCCTCGGCTACGGTCTGGCGGCTGCGCCACCGCGACGGCCGCGAGGCGCAGGTCGCGCCGGCGTCCAGCTTCGTCGCCGATGAATCGATCGTGCTGCTGAAGGCGGCAGTCGCGGGGCTGGGCGTCGTCTGCGCGCCCGAGACCATGTCCGCCGAGGCCCGCGCTGCCGGCGCGCTGGTACCGGTCCTGCCGGACTGGGAGGCCGGCACCGTGTGGACGACGCTGCTGACGCCGTCCCGGCGCGGCCAACTGCCCGCCGTCCGCGCCGTCATCGACTTCCTGGCGAGGGAGCCGCCTAGCCAAGCCCATCGAGGGGAATCCGCGTGACCACCTCTTCCACAAATTGCGAAACGACCACATTTCTGGTGTAGGCTGACCAACAGCAACCGGCAGGTTCTGGCCACACATGACCGACGAAACCACCAACCTGGTGCTGGAGCACCTGAAGCGGATCCAGGCCGAGCAGACCGCATCGAGGGAGCGCGATCAGGAGATCGTGTCGCGGCTCGCGCAGATCGAGATCGGCTTGGCCCGCCTTGCCCGCGATCAGGCGTCGAACTATGCCGAGACAGTCGAAGATCGGCACGTCGTCGACAAGATCAAATCCCGCCTCGACCGCATCGAGCGGCGGCTCGACCTAGTGGAACATCCGCCGCAGTAGCAGCGGTCACCCCGTCGGCGCCGCGGCTAGCCCTTCTGCGCCGCAGCCAGCACCGCCTCGACATGGCCGGGCACCCGCACGCCGCGCCACAGGCCGCGGACGATGCCCTGCTCGTCGACCAGCACCGTCGACCGGTCGATGCCCATGTACTTCCGGCCGTACATCGACTTCTCGACCCAGGCGCCGTAGCGCTCGACCGTGTCGTCGTCCTTGGCCGAGGCCAGGGTGAAGGTCAGGCCGTATTTCGCCGCGAACTTGTTCAGCGCCGGCACCGGGTCCTTGGAGATGCCGATGATCGCGGCGTCGACGCCCTCGAACTCCGGCAGCGCATCGTTGAAGCCGCAGGCCTCCTTGGTGCAGCCGGAGGTGTCGGCCTTCGGATAGAAGTAGACGATCACCTTCCGGCCGCGCAGGGCCGAAAGCGACACCGTCCCGCCGCCCGCCTTGGGCAGGGTGAAGTCCGGGGCGGGCTTGCCGATCTCGACGCTCATGGGGATCACTCCAGACGGGTTCGCTGCGTTTGACTAGGATGCCGCAGGTTTGGAGGCAAGATCGTCCGTCGGCGGCGGCCCGATCAGCCGGTCGAAGACGGCCATGACCTCGGCCGCCTGGCGCTGCATCCCGGCCGCGGCGGCGTCGAGATCCTCCAGCGGGTCGGCGGCGGCATCCTCGGCCACGGCGCGCAGCAGGCCGCGGATCATGGCGTCGGAGGCCTCGGCCGGATCGAACTTGTCTTCCACGGCGAAGCGCAGGAAGGCCTGCACCCGCTGCCAGGTCGCCAGCGCCCGCAGCAGCGTCTCCGCCTCGGCCCCGGGCAGGACGCCGGCAGCCTCGGCGCGACGCAGCACCTCGGCGGTGGCCTGGTGCAGGATCTCCGGATGGTCGGCGGCGTGCCGCAGCTGCAGGTACTGGGCGATGAACTCGACATCGACCAGCCCGCCGCGGAAATGCTTGATGTTCCAGACGTCGCCGGTGTCGCGCTGGCGCGCCATCCGGCCGCGCATCTCGGCGATGTCGCGGCGCAGCTTGTCCGGGTCGCGGGGCAGCCCCAGCAGTGCCTGGATCTCGGCCTCGATCCGCCCGCGCAGCGGGCCGTCGGCATGGATCACCCGGGCCCGGGTCAGGGCCATGTGCTCCCAGGTCCAGGCGTCGCCGCGCTGATAGGCGCTGAAGGCCTCCAGGCTGGTCGCCAGCGGCCCGGCATTGCCGGAGGGGCGGAGCCGCATGTCGACCTCGAACAGCGCGCCCTGCGCCGTCGGCGCGGTGATCGCCGAGACCAGGCGCTGGATCAGCCGGGTATAGTAGACCATGGGCCCGATCGGCTTCTCGCCGTCCGACATCTGATCGGCGCCGGCATCGTGAATCATGATCAGGTCGAGGTCGGAGCGGATCGTCATCTCGCGGCCGCCGAGCTTGCCCATGGCGAGGAGGGCGAGCCCGCCTTCCGGGAAGCGGCCGTGCCGCCGCGCGAACTCCGCCTCCACCCGCGGCACCAGGGCCTGCAGCGCCACCTCGGTGACGTCGGACAGGAAGGCGGCGCAGGTCGGCGTCTCGGACAGGCGGCGCAGGATGTGCACCGCGGCGCGGAAGCGCTGGTCGTTGGTCCAGCGCCGCAGCACGTCCAGCATGTCCTCGAAGTCGCGCGCCGTGGCCAGCTCCGCCGCCAGCCGCTCCTGCAGCCGCTCCCGCCCCGGCAGGTTGCTGAAGAAGCCCGGCGCCAGCACCGCCTCCAGCTGCCCGGCATGGGCCGTCAGATAATCCGCGATCCGGCCGCCGAAACCGAGTATATCGATAAGGAGATCAAGGAGATCGGGGTTGACGTTAAACAAGGAGAAGAGCTGGACGCCGGCCGGCAGCCGGGCCAGGAACCCATCCAGCCGCTGCAGCGTGGCATCGGGATCGGCGGTGCCGCCGACGATCGCCAGCAGCCGCGGCACCAGCCCGGTGATCAGGCCGCGCGCCCGCTCGCTGCGCAGGGCCCGGTAGCGGCCATGCAGCCAGCCACGCACCACCGCGATCGCCTCCGGCGGCCGGGCGAAGCCCAGGCGCTGCAGCGTCTCGACCGTGCCGGGATGGTCGTCGACGCCGGCGAAGACCAGGGTGACGGCGCCCTCCGGCGGCCGGTCCTCCTGGAACAGCTCGGCATAGCGGCTCTCGACCAGCCGCAGCGTATCGGTCAGCGTGGTGCGGAACGAGGCCGGGTCCGGGAAGCCGAGGAAGCGGCCCAGGGCGTCGACCTCGCGCGGGTCCTCCGGCAGCGCATGGGTCTGGTGGTCCTCCAGCATCTGGATGCGGTGCTCGACCCGGCGCAGGAAGCGGTAGCATTCGGCCAGGCTGGCGGCGGTGCCGCGGTCGACCCGGCCGGCCTCGGCCAGCGTCTCCAGCCCGGCGACGGTGCCGCGCAGGCGCAGCTTCGGCTCGCGGCCGCCGAAGATCAGCTGCTGCATCTGCACGAAGAACTCGATCTCGCGGATGCCGCCGCGGCCGAGCTTCAGGTCGTGGCCCTCGATGGCGACCGCGCCATGGCCGTGATGGTGGTGGATCTGCCGCTTGATCGCGTGGATGTCCTGGATCGCCGCGAAGTCGAGGTTGCGGCGCCAGATGAAGGGCGTCAGGAAGTCGAGGAAGGCGTCGCCGGCGGCGCGGTCGCCCGCCACCGGCCGGGCCTTGATCATCGCCGCGCGCTCCCAGCTCTGCGCCAGGCTGGTATAGTAGCTTTCGGCCGCCGCCAGCGACACCGCCGGCGGCGTCGCGCCGGGGTCGGGGCGCAGCCGCAGATCGGTGCGGAAGACATAGCCGTCGACCGTCCGCTCCTCCATGACCCGCACCAGGTCGCGGGCCATCCGGGTGAAGGTCTGGCCCAGATCGTCCGGCCGGTCGGTCGGCACCTTGTCGGCGTCGTAGAGGATGATCAGGTCGACATCGCTGGAATAGTTCAGCTCGCGCGCGCCCAGCTTGCCCATGCCCAGCACGATCAGCCCGGACGCGTCCGGCGCCGCCACGGCCTCGGGGCGCAGCAGCCCGCGCGCCGCGGCGCGGGCCAGGAGATGGGCGACAGCCAGGTCGAGGGTGGCCTCGGCGAGGTCGGACAGGGCGCCGGTCACCCGCTCCAGCGGCCACAGCCCGCCGATATCGGCCAGCGCGATCAACAGGGCGATGCGCCGCTTGGCCAGCCGGAACGCCTGCATCAGCCGGGTGGTGTCGGTCTCGGCGGCGGTGTCGGCGCGCAGGGCCGCCAGCTCGGCGGCGACCGCTGCGTCCGGTCCGTCGGCGAGGAAGCGCCGGACCGTCGCCGGGGTCTTCAGCGCCAGCTCGGTCAGGTAGGGGCTGCCGCCGAACACGGCCTCCAGCAGTGCGCGCCCCTGCGGCTCGGCGGGCAGCGCCACGGCAAAATCGCGAAGCTCGGGATCGGATTGCTCGGTCGCGCGTTCAAGCCACCGTTCGACTCCGCGCCGGGCACGGTCGGGATCGCCCGCGCGGGGCCAGACGGCATCAGCCAATACGGCTTCGAAACGTGGCATCGCGCTGTCCATGTGCCTAAGGTGCGGGCGCAGCATCGGTTTCCCGCGGGGATGGGTCAAGCGAGGGTGAAACGTTCGGGATGAGGGCGCTGAAGATCCTGGCCGAGATCGTCGGGCTGGCGGTCGCCGGCTTCGCCCTCGCCGCCGTCACGCTGGCATGGCGGCTGTCCACCGGGCCGCTGGAGATCGATTTCCTGACCCCCTATGTCGAGCAGGCCCTCGCCGACCGCAACGTCACGGTCGAGATCGGCGCGCTGTCCCTGCGCTGGGAAGGGTTCAACCGGCCGGCGGTGCTGGCCGCCCGCGACGTGCGGGTGCGGCAGCGGGACGGGACGCTGATCGCGTTCACCCCGGAGGGGACAGCCGATGTCAGCATGCCGAAGCTGCTGCGCGGGGTGGTGGCGCCGCTGCGGATCGACCTGATCCGGCCGCATCTGCGGGTGACCCGGACGGAGGCCGGCGAGTTCAGCTTCGGCCTCGGCGAAGGCGAGGCCGGCGAGGGCGGGGTGTCGACGCCGGCCGAAGGGGCGCCGACCCGCGACGTGGTCAAGGACCTGCTGGTTGCGCTCGATGCCCGGCTCGGCAGTGAGGACAGCGCGATCGCCTCGCTGACCCGGCTGACGCTGGTCGACGGCAGCGTCCGCATCGACGACCGCATGCTGGGGCGCAGCTGGATCGCGCCCAGGGCCTCGGCCGACCTCCGCCGCACCGCGACCGGTGTCGACGGCCAGGCAGCGCTCTCCGTGATCTCCGGCGACCGGACGGCCCAGTTCGGCGGCGAGATCCGCTATCGGCGGGCCAGCCGCAGCGGCAGCGCGACGGTCACCTTCGCCAATGTCATCCCGGCGGCGCTGACCCGGATCTCGCCGGTGCTGGCGCCGCTGGAGGCGATCGAGAGCCCGGTGTCCGGCCGGCTCGAGGTCGATTTCGATTCCCGCTTCCAGCCGACGACCGGCCGGTTCTCGCTGACCAGCGTCGAGACCCGGCTCAAGCTGCCGCCCCTGTGGACCGCGCCGCTCAGCGTCGCCCGAACCAGCCTGTCGGGCTCGGTCGACCTGCCGAAGCGGCGGCTGACGCTCGACGATTTCAGCATCGATCTCGGCGGGCCGAAGATCTCGCTGTCCGGCCAGGTCGACGCGGTCGGCGACACGATCGAGGCGATCACGGCCGGGGCCGTCACCGACCTGCCGGTCGACCTGCTGGAAAGCTTGTGGCCGCCGGGCGTGCCCAGCGGACTGCGCAACTGGATCACCGCCAACCTGCATGACGGCGTGCTCGACCACACGGAATTCAGCCTGCACGCCCGGGCGCCGCTGTCCAACCCCGAGGCGGTGACGCTGGTCGCGGCCGACGGCACGATGCAGGCGCGCGGCATGACGGTGACCTATTTCGAGGGGCTGCCCCCGATCACCGGCTTCAACGCCGCGGCCAGCTTCAACCAGTCGACCATGCGCATCGCCACCGCCGGCGGGCATCTGCAGGACATCGCGCTGCAGCCCTCCGACATCACCATCACCGGCCTCGACCTGCACGACCAGGTGATCGACATCGACGCCCGGGTCGAGGGGCCGGTGAAGACGATCATGTCGGTGCTCGACCTGCCACGGCTCGGCTACGCCAAGCGGGTCGGGCTGGCGCCGGACCGCATGTCCGGCCGGGCGACGGCCCGGATGCACTTCGGCTTCTCGCTTCTCGCCGACCTGCCGTTCGAGGCGGTCCGCATGGGGGTGGAGGGCGCGCTCGACAATGTCGGCATCAGCGGTGTCAAGCCGGGCTACGACCTGGCCGGCGCCGACGCCAGGCTGGCGCTCGACAAGTCGGGGATGACGCTGGCGGGCAAGGCCCAGCTCAACACCGTGCCGATCGCCTTCTCCTGGCGCGAGGCGTTCGACGATTCGGCGGTGCAGACCAGGGTCTCGGCCCAGGCCACCCTGACCCCGGCGGCACGGGAGGCGCTGAAGATCCCGGCGATCGGGCCGGTCGAGGGCACCATCGGCGCCGATCTCGACCTCGCCAAGCGGTCCGGCGGTTCGGCGACGCTCGACGCCAAGCTCGACCTCACCGACGCCCGCATCGCAATCGACCCGATCGGCTGGATCAAGCCCGTGGGCGGCAGGGCGAATGCCGCGGTCAGCCTGGCTCTGGCCGGCGACCGCATCGCCAAGGTCTCGCAGTTCAGCGTCTCGGGCGGCGACGTCACCGCCTCGGGGAGTGCCGATTTCACCCGCGACGGGTCGCTGGCGCAGCTCAGCATCGCCTCGTTCCGCCAGGGCGCGAACGACGTCAAGGGCCAGGTCGAGGTGCTCGGGCCGGACAGCTACCGCCTGGCGCTCACCGGCTCGCGTCTCGACGTGTCCGGCATCCTGGAGCAGCGGCGCGCGGCCCAGGGCAAGGCTGCCGGCGGAGCGGAGCCCGGCCCGACCGCCGATCCGGCCCCCGGGCCGCGGATCGACGCCACCTTCGATGTCGGCGAGCTCTCCCTCGGCGACAACCGATCGCTGCGGGCGGTGCATGGCCGGGCGATCGGCCGCACCACCAACCTGCAGGACGTGACCCTGGCGGCGCAGTTGCCGGGCGGGCGGCCGATCGACCTGCGGCTGACGCCGCAGCAGGGCCAGCCGGACCGCCAGATCCTGACCGTGCGCAGCGAGGATGCGGGTGAGACGCTGCGCATCTTCGACATCGCCGACAACATCACCGGCGGCAGCCTCTTGGCCACCGGCACCCGGAACGGCGTCACCGGCGCGATCGAGGGCCAGTTCGACGCCCGCAACTTCGTGCTGCACGAGGCGCCGGGCATGGCGCGGCTGCTGGCAGCCACCTCGCCCTCCGGCCTGCAGGACCTGTTCGGCACCAGCGGGCTGACCTTCAACCGGCTGGACGCCGACTTCACCTATGCCGCGACGCAGCGGCGGGTCACGCTGAAGCAGGGGCGGGGGGCCGGCGGCGACCTCGGCCTGGCCTTCGACGGCCTGATCGACCTCCGGGCCGAGACCATCGATCTCGCCGGCACCATCGTGCCGATCTATCACATCAACAGCGTGATCAGTGCGATCCCGCTGATCGGCGACATCCTGACCGGCGGCGAGGGCGGCGGGCTGTTCGCCTTCACCTACACGATCCGCGGCTCCTTCGCCGATCCCTCGGTCTCGGTCAACCCGCTGTCGGTGCTGGCCCCCGGCTTCCTGCGGCGCCTGTTCTTCGAGGAGACGCCCTCCGCATCGGACGGGGCGCCGCGGCAGGCCTCCCCGCCGCAGCCGCCGAAGCCGCCACGCGACCGGCAGCGTTGACCGGCTACTCCCCCACCGCCAGCCCGGCCGGGCGGCGGTTGTCGTTGGCGCCGTAGACGAAGCCGGGCAGCATCTTGCCGCCGAAGGCCCGGTCGTTGCCGGAGGAGGCGGCGCCGGACGCCGCCGCGGCGGCCGAAGGCTGCAGCGCGATCAGCTCGGCGGCGCCCCAGGGCGACTGCACCGTCACCTTGTGGCCCATCTGCTCCAACAGCTTCACCGTGTCGGGCGACAGGGCATAGGGCTCGGCGAAGACCTCGTCCGGTAGCCACTGGTGGTGGATGCGCGGCGCATCCACCGCCTCCTGCGGGTGCATGCCGAAATCGATCATGTTGAGCGCCGCCTGCAGCGTGATGGTGATGATGCGCGCCCCGCCCGGGCTGCCCAGCACCAGCACGATCTCGCCGTCCTTGGTCACCAGCGTCGGCGCCATCGAGGACAGGGGGCGCTTGCCCGGGGCGATCGCATTGGCCTCGCCCTGCACCAGGCCGAACAGGTTCGGCACGCCCGGCTTGGAGGTGAAGTCGTCCATCTCGTCGTTCAGCAGGAAGCCGGTGCCGGGCGCGATCACCCCGGCGCCGAACAGCCCGTTGATGGTGTAGGTTACCGAGACTGCGTTGCCGTCCTTGTCGACCACCGAGTAATGGGTGGTCTCGGTCTTCTCATGCGGCACCATGCCGGGCTGGACCTCCTTCGACGGGGTCGCCTTGTCGGGCAGGATCCTGGTCCGGATCTGCGCCGCGTAGTCCTTGCTCAGCAGCCGGTCCAGCGGGTTGTTCACGAAGGCCGGGTCGCCGAGATAGGTGTTGCGGTCCATATAGGCGTGGCGCATCGCCTCGACCATCAGATGCACCCCGGCGGCGGAATGCCAGCCCAGCGCCTTCAGGTCGTATCCCTCCAGGATGTTCAGGATCTCGCACATCGTCGTGCCGCCGGAGGAGGGCGGCGGCGAGGACACGAAGACGTAGCCGCGATAGCTGCAGGTCACCGGCGCCGTCTCGGTGACAGTGTAGGCGGCAAAGTCCTGCGCGGTCATGATGCCGCCGCCGGCCTTCATCGCCGCCGCGACCTTCTGCGCCACCGCGCCCTCGTAGAAGGCGTCCGGCCCGCCCTTGGCGATCGCCTCCAGCGTGTCGGCCAGGTCCGCCTGCACCAGCCGGTCGCCCGGCTTGAACGCCGAGCCGTCGGGCCGGAAGAAGATCTTCGCCGCCACCGGGTCCTTCTTCAGCAGGGCGGCGCCGGCGTCGAGGATGTCGGTGTCGCCGCGGGTCAGGATGAAGCCTTCGCGCGCCAGCCTGATGGCCGGCGCCATCACCTGTTCGCGCGGCAGGGTGCCGTAGCGCTGCAGCGCGGTGTCGAGGCCCAGCACGCTGCCCGGCACGCCGACGGCGAGATAGCCGTACAGGCTGGCGCCCTTGATCGGGTTACCGGCGGCGTCGAGATACATGGTCTTGGTCGCGGCCGCCGGCGCGGTCTCGCGGAAGTTCAGGAAGGTGTCGCGGTTCTCCTTGGCCAGGTGGATGACCATGAAGCCGCCGCCGCCGATATTGGCGCAGCAGGGGTTGGTGACCGCCTGGGCGTAGCCGGTGGCGACCGCGGCGTCGACGGCGTTGCCGCCGGCCCGCAGGATCTCCGCTCCGGCGTCGGAGGCGAGGTGCTGCGACGACACCACCATGCCGTCCGGCGCCTCGACCGCGGGCGGCGACGCGGCCTGTGCCGCGGCTGCGCCCAGCGCGCAGGCCGCGACCGCCAACCATGCCCATGCATGCCGGATCATCATGCCCCTCCTGTCTGACTGGCCGCGCGGTCTTCACGGCGCGGGCGAGAGGAGGTCATGCTGCCCCGACGGAGGGGCCGCCGCAACGGTAGCGCTTTGCTACCATCGCGGAACCTGCCCTCAGGCCGGCCGCACCAGCACGTGCTTCTTGCGCCCGGCGGACAGCTTGATCACGCCGTCGGCGCCGATGTCGCCATCGCCGATCGGCTGTTCCGGATCGGCGATGGCGGCGTCGTTGACGCGGCCGCCGCCGCCCTGGATCAACCGCCGGGCCTCGCCGTTCGAGGCCGCCAGGCCGGCCCGGGCGAACAGGCGGAAGGCCTGGATGCCGGCCGCCAGCTCGGCCTGCGGCACCTCGATCGAGGGCAGGCCCTCGGCCGACACGCCCTGCTCGAAGGCCTGGCGGGCGGTCTCGGCCGCCGCCTCGGCCTTGTCGCGGCCATGCACCAGCGCCGTGGCTTCCGTCGCCAGGATCTTCTTGGCCTCGTTGATCTCGGCCCCGCCCAGCCCGGCCAGCCGCTCGATCTCGTCCAGCGGCAGCTCGGTGAACAGCTTCAGGAAGCGGCCGACATCGGCGTCCTCGGTGTTCCGCCAGTACTGCCAGTAGTCGTAGACCGGCAGCCGCTCCTCGTTCAGCCAGACGGCGCCGGCCGCGGTCTTGCCCATCTTGGCGCCGGAGGAGGTGGTCAGCAGCGGCGAGGTCAGGCCGTACAGCTCGCGCCCGGCGATGCGGCGCGCCAGGTCGATGCCGTTGACGATGTTGCCCCACTGGTCCGACCCGCCCATCTGCAGCACGCAGTCATGGCGGCGCGCCAGCTCCAGGAAGTCGTAGCCCTGCAGGATCATGTAGTTGAATTCGAGGAAGGTCAGCGGCTGCTCACGGTCCAGCCGCAGCTTGACCGAGTCGAAGGTCAGCATGCGGTTGATGGTGAAGTGCCGCCCGACCTCGCGCAGGAACGGGATATAGGCCAGCCCGTCCAGCCAGTCGGCATTGTTGGCCATGATCGCGCCGCCCTCGAAGTCGAGGAAGCGCGCGAAGACCCGGCGGATCGAGGCGATGTTGGCCGCGATCGTGGCATCGTCGAGCAGCGGACGCGCATCGTCGCGGAAGGACGGGTCGCCGATCTTGGTGGTGCCGCCGCCCATCAGCGCGATCGGCCGGCCGCCGGTCTTCTGCAGCCAGCGCAGCATCATGATCTGCACGAGGTGCCCGACATGCAGGCTGTCCGCCGTAGCGTCGTAGCCGATATAGGCCGTGACCGCTCCCTTGGCCGCCAGGGCGTCCAGGCCCTCGGCATCCGTCACCTGATGGATGAAGCCGCGCGCCTCGAGGGTGCGCAGGAAGTCGGAGCGGAATCCGGTCATGATCGTCGACTGCTTGTCGGAGAGGACTGTCTGTCAGTTGGCTGACGGACAAGGGCTGTAGCACGAGGGCCGCCGATGCCTCAAACCGAACTTCCCGCGGCGGCTCCGGCTGGCAGGCTCTTGCCCTGTGCGACCGAGATGTCCATCTTTGATGTACAGGTTCCCATTGAGGTGGGCGGCATGGGCAAGACCATAGGAGCAGCCGAATTCAAGGCGGCATGCCTGCGGATCATCGATGAGATGAATCGCGATGGCGAACCGGTGATCGTCACTAAGCGGGGTAAGCCCGTGGCCGTATTGTCACCGGTCGAGACCGAAAAGAAGCCCGTATCGATCTGGGGTGCGATGCGCGGCACGGTCTTGCGTTATGACGATCCGTTCGCGCCGGCGGCCGACCCGAACGATTGGGATGCGGTGCGCGAGACCGCCCGTGATACTGATTGACACGCATATTCTTGTCTGGACGGTGCAGGCGGATGCTTCGCGCATCGGCAAGCTGGCTCGCGAGCTGATGGATGCGGCTGCGACGAGCCATGCACTGCACGTCTCCGTCATCACTCTGTGGGAAATCGCCTTGCTCGTGCAGCATGGCCGGTTGGCGCTCGGCCGCGACGTCTGGGAGTGGACGGAGCAGACGCTGGCGCTGCCGGGTATAAACTTGATGCCGCTTGAGCCGGCGATAGCGGTCAACAGCGTGCGCCTGCCGGGAGAAATTCACCGCGACCCAGCCGACCGCTTCCTCATCGCCACGGCACGCCATCTGGGCGTGCCTCTGATGACGATCGACGAGAAGATCCTGGCCTACGGGGCGGCAGGCCACGTGCAGACGATCGACGCGAGCCGGTGATCTGCTCCGACGGAAGCCTCGCCGGCATCACGCCGTGGCGGTGACTATCCAGGTGGCGGCGTTCAGCAGCACGCCGTCGGCGGTCTGGTGCGGCGCCAGCGCCTCGCGCACCGCGGCGGCGACCACCTCCCGCTTGTCCTCGTGCTCGCGCAGCAGGGCGCCGACCGGGCCGCTGCGCAGCACCAAAGCGAGGGTCTGGTCCAGGTCGCCGACGCCGGCCTTGGTGTCGAAGGCTGTGACCCCGATGCCGGAGAACCCGGCGCGGCCGAGGATGCCGCGGATCCGGTCGGGATCGGCGAAGGCGAAGGCGCCCGGCGTGCCGGGGACCGGGGGCGGCGGCGCCGGCAGGTGGCGGAGTGCCGCGGTCAGCGATACGGTCGCCCAGCCATTCTCGGCCATGGTCCGCCAGCACACGAAGGCCAGTCGGCCGCCCGGCTTCAACGCGCCATGCAGGTTGGCGAAGGCGGCGACCGGATCGTCGAAGAACATCACGCCGAAGCGCGAGAACAGCCCGTCGAAGCCGCCCGGCTCGATCCGGGCGGTCTGGGCATCGGCCTCGACGAAGCGGACATTGTCCAGGCCGGCCTCGGCCGCCCGGCGCCTGGCCAGGCCGAGCATCGGGGCGGAGATGTCGAGGCCGAGCACCTGCCCGTCGGGCCCGACCCGCCGCGCCAGCTCCAGCGTGCTGCCGCCGCTGCCGCAGCCGATGTCGAGCAGCCGCTCGCCCGGCGCGGGCTCCAGCACCTCGACCACCTGCCGGCTGAACGGTGCGGTCATGCGGTCGAGCTGTGCCTGCATCTCGACCCAGACCGTTCCGCCGGCCTCGTTCCAATAGGCGATCTGGTCGGCGTTCGGCGTCTCGGCTTCGTTCGTCGCCATGCTCGATCCCCTCTGCCCGGCCCGGGGCCGGCGGTTCAGTCCGCGGCCTGCGGCGGCGCCAGCTTCACCGATTTGGTCAGATAGTCGTCGATATGGGCCAGCAACTGCTCGTTGTGCAGCGTGAAGAAGTGGTTCGCCCCCGGGATCACCCGGTAGTCGATCTTGATGTCCTTCTGCTGCGACAGCTTGTTGACCAGCTTCTGCACCGCGTCATGCGGCACCAGGTCGTCCTTGTCGCCCTGGACGATCAGGCCGGAGGAGGGGCAGGGCGCCAGGAAGGTGAAGTCGTATTTGTTCGCCGGCGGCGCGATCGAGATGAAGCCGTCGATCTCCGGCCGGCGCATCAAGAGCTGCATGCCGATCCAGGCGCCGAAGGAGAAGCCGCCGACCCAGCAGGCCTCGGCATTCGGGTTCAACGCCTGCATCCAGTCCAGCGCCGAGGCGGCGTCGGACAGTTCGCCCTCGCCGCGGTCGTGGATGCCCTGGCTACGGCCGACGCCGCGGAAGTTGAAGCGCAGCACGGTGAACTCGTGCTTCTTGAACGCCTGATACAGCGTGTGCACGATCTTGTTGAACATCGTCCCGCCGCCCAGCGGGTCCGGATGCAGCAACAGGGCGATCGGCGCGTTGGTGCGCTTGCTCGGGGTATAGCGGCCTTCGAGGCGTCCCTCGGATCCGTTGAAGATGACGTCCGGCATCGGCCGTTAAGCTCCTCGAGATGGCGACGTGGCGGACCGGATCACCGGCTCGGCGTCTTGCGGTGCCGCCTGGCGGCGCGGTGGGGCGGCTTTCTTGACCATTGCACTCGGATATCTATATCTAAGCGGTCACTCACCCTGCCACGACGCGGACCGTGCCGGCCACTGCCGTCAACACGATCCACGGGAAATGTTCGTATAGCATCGGGACGGCCTTCGTGTTCAAGCGTCTTGATCGAGGCATACCGGGCGGGTCGGGGCTGAGAAACGCGGATTGCGCTGCAGGCCGGGCTGTCTGAGACGATGGGCATCCGGTCCGCGGCGCGGGCACAGTCGCAATTTCGGTCCGGCGGGCAGGTCGGGCCGTTGGGGGCGCAGAAGATGCGTTTGAGCACCAAGGGACGCTACGCCGTCATGGCGATGGTCGACCTGGCGCGGCACGGGGCCGACGGCCCGGTGGCGCTCGCCGACATCGCGCTCCGCCAGGAAATCTCCTTGCCATATCTCGAGCAGCTGTTCGCCAAGCTCCGCCGCGGCGGTCTGGTCCGCAGCGTGCGCGGACCCGGCGGCGGCTATCTCATGGCCCGGCCCTGCGGCACGGTGCGGATCTCCGACATCATCTTCGCGGTGGACGAGCCGATCCAGGCCACCCGCTGCGAGAAGCACAGCCCGCTCGGCTGCCACAGCGACAAGAGCCGCTGCCTGACCCACGATTTGTGGGAGGAGCTGGGCAATCAGATCCACATGTACCTGTCCTCGGTGACGGTCGAGGATGTGGTCAACCGCCGGGTGCTCGGCTCCAGCCATCTGTTCCCCTCCCCGCAGGGCGTGACCGTCGCCGCCGAGTGAGGCGCGCCGTGACCTCCGTCTATCTCGACCACAACGCCACCACGCCGCTGCGGCCGGAGGCGCGCGAGGCCATGCTCGCGGCGCTGGAGTCGGTCGGCAACCCGTCCTCGGTGCACCGCTTCGGCCGCGAGGCTCGGCGGCTGGTCGAGGCAGGCAGGGCGCAGGTGGCCGCCTTGGCCGGGGTGGCCCCGGCCCAGATCGTCTTCGCCGGCGGCGCCACCGAGGCCAACGCCCTGGCCCTCACCGGCCTCGGCCGGGGTCGGATCCTGACCTCCGCCATCGAGCATGACAGCGTCCTGGCCTGGGCCACGGACCGGATCCCGGTCGGCGGCGACGGCCGGGTCGATCTCGACGCCCTCGACCGGATGCTGGCGGACGATGCCGGGTCCGCGATCGTCTCGATCATGGCGGTGAACAACGAGACCGGAGTGATCCAGCCGGTGGCGGAGGCCGCAGCGATCGCCCGCCGCCACGGCGCGCTGCTGCATTGCGACGCGGTCCAGGCCGCCGGGCGCATTGTCCTGCCGGTGGTGGGAGCCGAGGTCGACGCTCTCAGCCTCTCCGCCCACAAGCTCGGCGGGCCGCAGGGCATCGGCGCCCTGGTGCTGCGCGACGGGCTGCCGCTGGCGCCGCTGCTGCGCGGTGGGGCGCAGGAGGGACGGCGCCGCGCCGGCACCGAGAACGTCGCCGGCATCGCCGGCTTCGGCGCCGCCGCGGCTTCCGTGGCCGACCGGGCGGAAATGCCGCGGATCGCGGCGCTGCGCGACGACCTCGAGCGACGGCTCATGGCCGAGGGTGCGGTGGTGCTGGGCGCCGGCGCGCCGCGCGTCGCCAACACCAGCTGCGTCGCCATGCCCGGCGTCACCGCCGAGACCCAGGTCGCGGCGCTCGACCTCGCCGGGGTTGCCGTCAGTGCCGGCTCGGCCTGCAGCTCCGGCAAGGTCCGCCGCAGCCATGTGCTGGAGGCGATGGGACTGCCGGGCGACCTGGCCGAGTGCGCGATCCGGATCAGCCTGGGGCCCGGGACCGATGCCGTTGCGATCGACCGCTGCGCCGCCGCCTGGATCGATCTCTCGCGGCGAAGGCGCAGCCGTGCGGTCGCCTGAGAGGAGGCATGAGGTTTCGCCGGTTGCCCCCTGTCCGCGGCTTTCGTAGAACACCACGTCTTCGAGCAGGAGTACGGGCCAGAATGCCCAGGATCATCTTCATCGAGCCGGACGGGAACCGGCGCGAGATCGACGCCCCGGCCGGGCTATCGATCATGGAGATCGCGCACAAATACGACGTCGATCTGGAGGGCGCCTGCGAGGGCTCGCTGGCCTGCTCGACCTGCCATGTGATCGTCGAGCCGGACTGGTACGAACGGCTGCTGCCGGCGCGGGAGGACGAGGAGGACATGCTCGACCTCGCCTGGGGCCTGACCAAGACCTCGCGCCTCGGCTGCCAGATCATCATGAATGACGAGCTCGACGGGCTGACGGTCCGGCTGCCGGGCGGCAGCAACAACATGATGTGATACAAGGACCTTTCCGGCATGAGCGGTCCGCATGCCGGGGTCCAGCGGAGCGCGGCTGAGAACGACTCTCGCGGTCGGGTTTTCGCTGGCATTCGCCGCCGAAACGCCTATCTATTGGCGAGGGAAGGGCGGCAACACTGGCCTCCCAAGGGGCAACCTTTGGGGCCTTCCACATCGGAGTACCCGACTAGCCCACTCGGTTAATCGGTTCTGGCACAGGGTTGAGGAGCGAGGCATGGCGGCAGTCCAGGAGACGGTCCGGCAGGTCGAAGAGATCACGAACAGCCGCTACAAGCATGGCTTCTTCTCGGACATCGAGATGGAGACCGCGCCGAAAGGGCTGAGCGAGGAGACCGTCCGCTTCATCTCCGCCAAGAAGAACGAGCCCGAATGGCTGCTGGAGTGGCGGCTGCGCGCCTTCCGGCTGTGGCAGACCATGGAGGAGCCGCACTGGGCTCGGATCAGCCACCCGCCGATCGACTACCAGAGCGCCTATTACTACGCCGCGCCGAAAAAGAAGCCCAAGCTCGGCAGCCTGGACGAGGTCGATCCCGACATCCTGGCCGTCTATGAGAAGCTCGGCATTCCACTGCGCGAGCAGGAGAAGCTGGCCGGCGTCGCCGTCGACGCCGTGTTCGACAGCGTCTCGGTGGCCACCACCTTCAAGGACCAGCTCGAGAAGGTCGGGGTGATCTTCTGCTCGATCTCCGAGGCGGTGCAGAAATACCCCGAGCTGGTGCGTCAGTATCTCGGCTCGGTGGTGCCCTATTCCGACAACTACTTCGCCACGCTGAACTCGGCCGTCTTCACCGACGGGTCGTTCGTCTACATCCCCAAGGGCGTGCGCTGCCCGATGGAGCTGTCGACCTATTTCCGCATCAATGCGGAGAATACGGGCCAGTTCGAGCGTACCCTGATCATCGCCGACGAGGGCAGCTACGTCTCCTATCTGGAGGGCTGCACCGCGCCGCAGCGCGACGAGAACCAGCTGCACGCCGCGGTGGTCGAGCTGGTCACGCTCGACGACGCCGAGATCAAGTACTCTACCGTCCAGAACTGGTATCCGGGCGACGAGGACGGCAAGGGCGGCATCTACAATTTCGTCACCAAGCGCGCCGCCTGCCGCGGCCGCAACTCCAAGGTCAGCTGGACCCAGGTCGAGACCGGCTCCGCCATCACCTGGAAATACCCGAGCTGCATCCTGCAGGGCGACAATTCGGTCGGCGAGTTCTACTCGGTTGCGATCACCAACAACCGCCAGCAGGCCGACACCGGCACCAAGATGATCCATATCGGGAAGAACACGACCTCCCGGATCATCTCCAAGGGCATCTCGGCCGGGAAGTCGGACAACACCTATCGCGGCCTGGTGCGGATCCTGCCGGGCGCCGAGGGCGCGCGCAACTTCACCCAGTGCGACAGCCTGCTGATCGGCGACCAGTGCGGCGCCCACACCGTGCCCTATATCGAGAGCCGCAACCCGACGGCGCAGGTGGAGCACGAGGCGACCACCAGCAAGGTCAGCGACGACGTGCTGTTCTACTGCCGCCAGCGCGGCATCGGCACGGAAGAGGCGCTGGGCCTGATCGTCAACGGCTTCTGCCGCGAGGTGCTGCAGGCGCTGCCGATGGAGTTCGCGGTCGAGGCGCAGAAGCTGGTCGGCATCAGCTTGGAAGGCTCGGTCGGTTAAGGGCACGCCGCATCCGTGCGGCTTTGCGAATTTCGAGGACAGGCCGCGGTGAAGCGGCGAGGGAACGCGGAATGCTGGAGATCAAGGACCTGCACGTCGCCGTCGACGGCAAGGAGATTCTGAAGGGTGTCTCGCTCGCCCTGAGCAAGGGCGAGATCCACGCCATCATGGGGCCGAACGGCTCCGGCAAGTCGACGCTGAGCTACGTTATCGCCGGCCGCGACGGCTACGAGGTCACCGGCGGGTCGATCACCTTCAACGGCGAGGACCTGCTGGCGATGGAGCCGGAGGAGCGGTCGCGCGCCGGCCTGTTCCTGGCCTTCCAGTACCCGCTCGAGGTCGCCGGCGTCGGCACCGTCACCTTCCTGCGCACCGCCTACAACGCCCACCGCAAGCATCGCGGCGAGGCCGAGCTCGATCCGATGCAGTTCACCAAGCTGCTGCGCGAGAAGGCCAAGGGCCTCGGCATCGACACCGACATGCTGAAGCGTTCGGTCAATGTCGGCTTCTCCGGCGGCGAGAAGAAGCGCAACGAGGCGTTGCAGATGGCACTCCTGGAACCCGCCCTCGCGGTGCTGGACGAGACCGACAGCGGCCTCGACATCGACGCGCTGAAGGTGGTGGCGGAGAGCGTGAACAAGCTGCGCTCGCCCGACCGCGCCTTCCTGGTGATCACCCATTACCAGCGCCTGCTCAGCCACATCGTCCCCGACCACGTCCACATCCTGGCCGATGGCCGGATCGTCCGGTCCGGCGGCAAGGATCTGGCGCTGGAGCTCGAGGAAAAAGGCTACGCCGGCGTGATCCCGGCGGCCGCGTGAGGCAGCAGAGATGAGCGAACGGATCGCCCCCTCGCCGATCGTCGCCGTCCAGCGCGAGCGTTTCGCCGCCAGCCGCTCGGCGCTGCCCGGCGTCGGCCACAGCGCCGTCGCCCGCCGCCGCGAGGCGGGGATGGCCCGGTTCGAGAGCCTCGGCCTGCCGACCCGCAAGCAGGAGGCCTGGAAATACACCGACCTGCGGCGGCTGGAGAAGCTGGGCCTGAATGGCGCCACGGCGCCGGCCGAGGCCGTGTTGCCGGAGGCGTTGCGCGGCTTCGTGCCGGCGCAGGGCCCGTCCATGGTCTTCGTCAACGGCCGGCTGCGGCCGGAGCTGTCGAAGCTCGACAACCTGCCGCAGGGGCTACGCCTGGACGGCTATGCCGCGGCGCTGGAGGCCGGCGACGCCGAGGTCGAATCCCGCTTCGCCGCGCCCGCCGACGCGGCCTCGCTGGTCGAGCTGAACACCGCTCTGGTCGAGGACGGCGCCGTGCTGCGCATCGCCCCCGGCGCGGCGATCGAGGCGCCGGTCCGCCTGGTCTTCCTGACCGTGCCAGGCGCCGTGGCGGTGGCCAGCCATCCCCGGATCCTGGTCCTGGCCGGCGCCAACAGCCAGGCAACGGTGATCGAGGCCTATCACGGCACCGACGACACCGGCTATTTCACCAATGCGGTGGTCGATGCCGAGATCGGCGACGGCGCCCGGCTGCGCCACTACCGGCGGCAGAGCGAGGGGCTGAATGCGGTGCATCTGCTGAACGGCAGCGCCACCATCGGCCGCGACGCCACCTATGATAGCTTCACCCTCAGCCTCGGCGCCGACCTGGCGCGGACCGAGGTGACCGCGACCTTCGCCGGCCGCGGCGGCAACGGCCATGTCACCGGCGCCTATCTGGCCGACGGTAGCCGCCACATCGACACCACCACGCTGATCGACCACGCCGTGCCGGACTGCCGGTCGCGCGAGGTGTTCAAGGGCGTGCTGGACGGCAAGGGCAGGGGCGTCTTCCAGGGCAAGATCATCGTCCGCCGCGACGCCCAGCGCACCGACGGCTACCAGCTGAACCGGGCGCTGATGTTGTCGCGCACCGCCGAGATCGACAGCAAGCCCGAGCTCGAGATCTACGCTGACGACGTCAAGTGCAGCCACGGCGCCACGGTCGGCGAGATCGACGCCGAGGCGCTGTTCTACCTGCGCGCCCGCGGCATCGACGAGCGCGTCGCCCGGGCCATGCTGGTCGAGGCCTTCCTGCGCGAGGCGCTGGAAGAGGTCGCCGACGAGGCGGTGCGCGCGGAGTTCGAGGCCGCGGTCGAGCACTGGCTCGCCGCGCGGCATCAGGAGGGATGATGGACACGCACCCCGTGGACACAAGGCTCCATGCGAGCGGCATCAACGCCTATGACGTGAACGCCGTGCGGGCGGATTTCCCGATCCTGTCCCGCACCGTCTACGGCAAGCCGCTGGTCTATCTCGACAACGCCGCCTCGGCCCAGAAGCCGCGCTCGGTGATCGACGCCGAGAGCCGTGTCTACGAGGAGGAATACGCCAACGTCCATCGCGGCCTGCACTATCTCAGCGGCGCCGCGACCGACGCCTTCGAGGCGACGCGCGAGGCGGTGAAGCGCTTCATCAACGCCGCCTCGATCAAGGAGATCATCTACACCCGCGGCACCACCGAGGCGATCAACCTGGTGGCCCAGAGCTATGGCCGCACCTTCCTGAAGGAAGGTGACGAGATCATCGTCTCGGTGCTGGAGCACCATTCCAACATCGTGCCCTGGCAACTGCTGGCGCAGGAGAAGGGGCTGGTCCTCAAGGTCGCCCCGATCGACGACGACGGCAACTTCCTGCTCGACGAGTTCGAGAAGCTGCTGTCGCCGCGGACGAAGCTGGTCTCGATCACCTATATGTCGAACGCACTCGGCACCATCGTCCCGGTCAAGGCGGTGATCGACCGGGCCCATGCGGTCGGCGCCAAGGTGCTGCTGGACGCCGCCCAGGCGATCACCCACATGCCGGTCGACGTGCAGGCGCTGGGCTGCGACTTCCTGGCCTTCTCCGGCCACAAGCTGTACGGCCCGACCGGCATCGGTATCCTCTACGGCCGCGAGGCGCTGCTGGAGGCGATGCCGCCCTGGCAGGGCGGTGGCGAGATGATCCGCACCGTCAGCTTCTCCGGCACCACCTTCGCCGAGCTGCCGGCCAAGTTCGAGGCCGGCACCCCGGCCATCGCCCAGACCATCGCGCTGAAGGCGGCGATCGACTACGTCACCGCGCTCGGTCTCGACACCATCGCGGCGCATGAGCGCGAGCTGCTGGACTACGGCGTCGAGCGGCTGTCGCATGTGCCGGGCCTGACCATCGTCGGCCGGGCGCGCGAGCGCGCTTCGATCATCTCCTTCGCCATGGACTGCGCCCATCCGCACGACATCGGCACGGTGATCGACCAGGCCGGCGTTGCCGTGCGGGCCGGCCACCACTGCGCCCAGCCGCTGATGGAGCGGCTGCAGCTGCCGGCGACGGCCCGCGCCTCCTTCGCCCTGTACAACACCAAGGCCGAGATCGACGTGATGGCCGAGGCGCTGGGCAAGGTGGTCAAGCTGTTCGGGAAATGACCATGCAGGCCAGGCTGTCCCAGGAAGAGCTGGAGGAGAACTTCGCCCTCCTCGACGATTGGGAGGAGCGCTACGCCTACATCATCAGCCTGGGCGACGCGCTGCCGCCCTTCCCGGAGGCCGAGCGGGTCGAGGCCAACAAGGTGCATGGCTGCCAGAGCCAGGTCTGGCTGATCGCCCGGCCCGAGGACCAGGCGCCGGACCACATCGTGTTCCAGGGCGACAGCGATGCCCGCATCGTCAAGGGGCTGATCGCCATCGTCACCGGCGTGTTCTCCGGCCGTCGGCCGGAGGAGGTGGCGGCGATGGACCTGCGCGGCCTGTTCACCCGGCTCGGCCTCGACACCCACCTGACCAGCGGCCGCCGCAACGGACTGGCCTCGATGGTCGAACGGATCAAGGAGATCGCGCGGCGCCACTTGGCCGCGCGGGAGGCGACATCATGAGCTCATTGCCAGACGACGGCCTCGGCCTGCACGATTTCATGCGCGCCGGCACGCTCGACATGCCGGAGCCGGACTGGATCCATGTCCGCACGCCGCTGTCCAAGGTGACTTACCCACTCGACGTCGAGGCCACACGCTCGGCGGTGATGGACAACCTGACCCTGGTGTTCGACCCCGAATTGCCGGTCAACATCGTCGAACTCGGGCTGATCTACCGGGTCGAAGTGTCGCCGGAAGGCCAGGTCGAGATCGACATGACCCTGACCGCGCCGAACTGCCCGGTCGCCGGCACGATGCCCATCATGGTGGAGCGGGGCGCGCTGTCGGTCCCGGGCGTGACCGGGGCCAAGGTCAACCTGACCTGGGACCCGCCCTGGTCGATCGAGCGCGCCAGCGAGGACGCCCGGCTGGCACTCGGAATGTGAGAGGAGGGGGCAGGCCAGCCCTGCCGCCGCAGACCGTTGAAGTCTTTTCCCGATCGGCCCATCTTGTGGGTCGAGGACAAGAGGTGAACAGGATGCGCGCCCTACCGCCGCCGATTTCCCTGACCGACCGCGCCGCCGACCGCGTGCGCGAGCTGATCGCGAAGTCGCCGAAGCCGATCCTCGGCCTGCGGGTCGGGGTCAAGGCGCGCGGCTGCTCCGGCCTCAGCTACTTCATGGAATACGCCGAGGAGCGGAAGAAGTTCGAGGATGTGGTCGAGAGCAAGGGCGTCACCGTCCTGATCGACCCGTCGGCGATCATGTTCCTGCTCGGCACCGAGATGGACTGGGTCCAGGAAGAGTTCGGCGCCCGCTTCGTGTTCAACAACCCGAACGAGGTCGATCGCTGCGGCTGCGGCGAGAGCTTCCGGGTGGCCCAGCCCGAGGGCAAGGAACCGGCCCCCGTCGGCGCGTAACGCGGCCCGGCCGTCGCCATGGCGCATCCGGCCGGCGACGCGCCGGACCTGACCCCCCGAACCCTCCGCCGCCTGCTGTCGGGGGGGGGGGGGGGGG
>NZ_JASATH010000039.1:0-47569 GCF_038440215.1 Inquilinus sp. OTU3971
GGGTCCTTCCCTCCCCCCGAGGAGAGGGGATACGTTGCGCCTCACCCTCGGGGAGAGGTCGGAACCGCGCAGCGGTTCCGGGTGAGGGGGTGGCACCGGCCCCTCAGCACGTGCTGTCGCCCGTTCACCAGCCCATGCCAGGAGGCACGCCCATGAAGTCGAACGAGGATATCCGCCGCCGCCTGGGCCTGCGCCCGGTGATCAACGTCTCCGGCACCATGACCTCGCTGGGCGCCTCGATCGTGGTGCCTGAGGCGGTGCAGGCCGTGGCCGAGGTGCTGCCGCAATTCGTCGAGATCACCGACCTGCAGCGCAAGGCCAGCGCCCGGATCGCCAAGTCCTGCGCCGCCGAGGCCGGCTTCGTCACCGCCTCGGCCTCGGCCGGGATCAGCCTGGCCGTGGCCGGCACCATGACCGGCGACGACCTGCTGGCGATCGAGCGGCTGCCCGACACCACGGGCCTGCCGAAGACCGAGGTGCTGCTGCAGGTCGGCCACATGGTCAGCTACGGCGCCCCGGTCGACCAGGCGGTGCGGCTGGCCGGCGCCAGGGTGGTGCCGGTCGGCACCGCCACCTCGGCCGCGGGCTACCAGCTGGACGGGGCCATTACCGAGCACACCGCCGCGGCGCTCTACGTGGTCTCGCACCATGTCGTGCAGTACGGCCAGATCCCGCTCGAGGAGTTCGCCGCGATCTGCCGGGCCAAGGGCGTGCCGGTGATCGTCGACGCCGCCTCGGAATACGACCTGACCGGCTTCCTGGCCAAGGGCGCGGATCTCGTCATCTACAGTTCGCACAAGTTCCTGGGTGGGCCGACTGCCGGCATCGTCGCCGGCCGCGAGGACCTGGTGCGCGCCGCCTTCCTGCAGAATCGGGGCATCGGCCGCGGCATGAAGGTCGGCAAGGAGGGCGTGGTCGGCACCATCGCCGCGCTCGACGCCTGGGAGACGCGCGACCACGCCGCGGCGCGGGCGCGCGAGGACGGGCACCTGAAGCTGTGGCACGAGGGCCTGGCCGGGCTGCCCGGCATCACCGCGGTGATCGAGCCGGACCCGACCGACAACCCGCTCGACCGCCTCAAGGTGACGGTCGACCCGGCCAAGGCCGGCCTGGCCGCCTGGGACGTGGCCGACCGGCTGGCCGCCGGCGACCCGCCGGTGATCGTCCGCGACCACGAGGTCGAGCACGGCTACTTCTATCTCGACCCCTGCAACCAGCATGACGGCGAGGCACAGCTGGTGCTGGAACGGCTGCTGGCGGTGCTGCGCGGCGCCGCCGGCGACCCGCCGCAGGGCGACGCCCGTGAGCGCCTCCTGGCCCGCGGGCGGAAGGGGCTGGAATCGCTGCTGCGCTTCCCGCGGTGATCGCTGCGTAGGTTGGGGTAGGAGCCGTATCTCTAAACCGGGTCCTCCAGGCTGAACTGGCCGCTCTCGCCGTCATAGGCGAAGAGCTCGGCGTAGCGGCCCCAGGAGACCGCCGCCCGCAGCGTTTCCTCGGCCCGGTCCTCGGACATGAAATCCTCCAGCTCCTCGCTGAAGCGCAGCCGGGGCGCGCGGTGGCTCGGCCGCTCGTCCAGCACCCGCCGGATCAAGGCGGCGATCGGCACATGCGCCAGGAGATGCGCCGCGAACAGCCGCTTGCGGTGGTCGACGTCGGATTCGGCGAACAGCCGCCCGTGCTCGGTCAGGTGGATGTCGCCGTCGGCCAGGTCGGCGAAGCGCAGCAGCTGCAGCGTCTCGGCGATCGGGAACAGCTCGTCCGCCTCCATCTGCAGCGTCGCCGCCAGGTCCGGCAGGTCGGCCCGGCCGTTATAGGGCGGCGCGGCCAGCGCCTCCATCAGGCCCGACATCAGGTTGGTCGAGACATGCGGCAACTCCATGCCGATGCCGGTGCCGGGGAACCCCGCCTTGGGCCCGGCCTTCTCCGCCGGCCCGCGATTGGTCATCCGGGCATAGATGTCGTCGACCATCCGCCGGAACTCCGGGTCCAGGCGGTTGCGCGGATGCGGCAGGTCGATCCGGATCTCCGCCGCCACCCGGCCGGGGTTGGAGGAGAAGATCAGGACCCGGTCGCACATCAGGATCGCCTCCTCGATGTTGTGCGTCACCATCAGGATCGACTTGATCGGCAGCCGGCCCTCCATCCAAAGGTCGATCAGGTCGGTGCGCAGCGTCTCCGCCGTCAGCACGTCGAGCGCCGAGAACGGCTCATCCATCAGCATCAGCCGGGGATGCACCACCAGGGCGCGGGCGAAGCCGACGCGCTGGCGCATGCCGCCCGACAGCTCCTTCGGATAGGCGCTCTCGAAGCCGTCCAGGCCGATCAGGTCGATCGCCTCCAGCGCCCGGCGCCGCCGCTCCGCCGCCGGGATGCCCTGGGCCTCCAGCCCGATCTCGACGTTCTGCAGCACGGTCAGCCAGGGGAACAGGGCGAAGCTCTGGAACACCATCGACAGGCCCTCGGACGGGCCGGCGACCGGGCGGCCGCACCAGCTGACCCGGCCGGCGCTGGGCGGCACCAGCCCGGCGATGATCCGCAGCAGCGAGGACTTGCCGGAGCCGGAGCGGCCCAGCAGCCCGACGATCTCGCCCTCGCGGATGCTCATCGACACATCGTCGAGCACCAGCAGGTCGTTGTCGCCTTTGTGATAGGCCTGCCGGACGCCGGCGATGTCGATCAGGACAGGGTTGTTACTCGCGACCTTGGCGGCGGGGGTGTGGGCAATGGTCTGGTACATGGTCGTGGCCCTCAGTCGAGGCGCAGCCGGCGGGCGGCGAAGGTGAAGAGCGGCCGCCACAGCAGCCGGTTGAACAGGGTGACGAAGACCGACATCACGGCGATGCCGAGGACGATGCGCGGATAGTCTCCGGCACTGGTGGCCTGGGCGATGTAGGCGCCGAGGCCGTGCGCGGTCAGGGTGGTGTCGCCCCAGCTCGCCACCTCGGCGACGATGCTGGCGTTCCAGGACCCGCCGCTGGCGGTGATCGCCCCGGTGACGTAGTAGGGGAAGATCCCGGGCAGGATCACCTTGCGCCACCAGTTCCAGCCGCCGATGCGGAAGCTGGCCGCCGCCTCCTTGAGGTCGGTCGGGAAGGCGCTGGCGCCGGCGATGACGTTGAACAGGATGTACCACTGGGTGCCCAGCACCATCAGCGGGGCCAGCCAGATGTCGGGGTCGAGTCCCAGCCGCACGATCGCCACCACCGCGAAGGGGAAGGCGATGTTGGCCGGGAAGGCGGCCAGGAACTGGGCCAGCGGCTGCACCCGCTCGGCGACGCGGGGGCGCAGCCCGACCCAGACGCCGATCGGCACCCAGACCAGCGTCGCCAGCGCAATCAGCACCACCACCCGGATCAGGGTGAAGCTGCCGAGCACCAGCACCTCTCCGGCATCGCCCCAGCTCAACTCGGTGGCGACGAAGCCGACGATCTGCCACAGGGCATAGGCGATGGCGGCCAGCAGCAGGGCGATGAAGCCCCAATCGGCCCAGCGGCTGGACCAGATGCGGGCCACCATGCCGTCATCGATGGTCCCGGCCGGGATGAAGGCGAAGCGCCGGCGCGACACGGTGCGGGTCATGAAACCGATCGGCGACAGGGCCAGCTGGAACAGCCGGGTGCGCTGCACCAGGGTCAGCAGCCAGGAATGCGGGCGGGTGGCGCCGGCAGACTGCTCGAAGCGGAACTTCTCGGCCCAGGCCACCAGCGGCCGGAACAGCAGCTGGTCATAGGCCAGGATCACCGCGCCCATCACCAGCACCGCCCAGCCGACGGCGGCCAGGTCGCGCTGGTCGATCGCCTGGGCGACATAGGAGCCGACGCCGGGCAGGGTGATGGTGGTGTCGCCGACCGAGATCGCCTCCGACGCCACCACGAAGAACCAGCCGCCCGACATCGACATCATGGTGTTCCACACCAGGCCGGGCATGGCGAAGGGCACTTCCAGCCGCCAGAAGCGCTGCCAGGACGACAGGCGGAAGCTGCGGCTGGCCTCGTCCAGGTCGCGCGGCACGGTCTTCAGCGACTGGTAGAAGCTGAAGGTCATGTTCCAGGCCTGGGAGGTGAAGATGGCGAACACCGCGGCGCATTCGACGCCCAGCACCTGGCCCGGGAACAGGGCCATGAAGCCGACCACGGTGAAGGACAGGAAGCCCAGCACCGGCACCGATTGCAGGATGTCGAGCAGCGGGATCAGCACCATCTCCGCCCGCCGGCTCTTGGCCGCGGCGGTGGCGTAGACGAAGGTGAAGACCAGCGAGGCGACGATCGCCGCCAGCATGCGCAGCGTGGTGCGCAGCGCATAGTCGGGCAGCGCCAGGGGATCGAGCGAGACCGGCGTCTGCTCGAGGCCAGCCAGCGGCGCCAGGGTGGCGCGGCCGCCATGGGCGACCAGCACGATGGCGCCGAAGACGAGGGCGAACGCCACCAGGTCCCAGAGATTGGGCAGATAGCGCGGACGCTCCGCCGCGAGGGCGGGATAGTGGAAAGTCATGATGTCCGTCCGGAAGGCAGGCAGTCGCAATCGCCGCGCGTCCAGGGGGACACGCGGTGCGGAACGGCCGGCGAAGTGCCGGCGTCAGCCCAGCCTTCGGTCGTTCCCCTCCAGGGAAAGGCGCCGATAGGACGGACGATGGTGGAAAGACTGGTGCTTCATGGGTTCACCTCGCACCGGCGCGGCCTGGCCGCGCGACGAGGTGAACCGGACCCCGAAGGTCAGGCTCGCAGCGTCGGCGCCGGCAAAGTCGCGCTAGGTCGACTGGGCGTGCTCATCGGAGCGGCGGGTCCTTGGTTGCGTCGGGCACTTGTCCCGACAGGGCCGATATCGCGCCGCGAGGCGAAGCGGTCAAGCCGTATTCCGGTCCTGTACGATTTGTAAGGAAAAGGTCATGCCCGGGCGGCCGGCGCGACCTCCAGCCGCTTCAGGAAGCGCAGCAGCGCGGCCTCGCCGCGGCGGCCGTCCGGATCGTCGCCGGGCGGCCAGCGCAGGGTCGCCGCCAGGTTGCCGTCGAGGAAGGCGCCGACCAGGCCGGGATGGACGTAGCAGGCGCGGCACACCGCCGGCGTGTTGCCCAGCTGCACCGCCACCTGCTCGATGCAGCGCACCACCGCAACCTTGGTCGGCGGCGCCTCAGGATCCGCCTCCGCGGCCAGGATCTGCGCGGCCAGCAGCGTGCCGGCCCAGGTGCGGAAATCCTTGGCGGTGAAGTCCTGGCCGGAGATCTCGCGCAGATACTCGTTCACCTCCTCCGACCCGACCGAATGCCGCTCGCCCTCGTCGTCGACATATTGGAACAGCCGGTGGCCCGGCAGGTCCTGGCAGGACCGGACGATGCGGGCGATGCGGCGGTCGCGGAAGGCGGTGCGGTGCAGCCGGCCGCTCTTGGCCTTGAACTCGAACCGCACGGCGCCGCCCTCGACATCGACATGGCGCTTGCGCAGGGTGGTCAGGCCGAAGCTCTTGTTCGCCCTGGCGTATTCGTCGTTGCCGATGCGGATCAGCGTCGCCTCCAGCAGGCGCAGGATCGCGGCCAGCACCTTGGTCCGGGTCAGGCCGCGCTCGGCGAGATCGGCGTCGACCCGCTTGCGGATGCGGGGCAGGGCGCGGCCGAAGGCGAGCATGCGGTTGTACTTCGTCTCCGCCCGCGCCTCCTTCCAGCGCGGATGGTAGCGGTACTGCTTGCGGCCGCGCTGGTCGCGCCCGCTGGCCTGCAGATGGCCGCGCGGGTTCAGGCAGATCCAGACATCGGTATAGGCCGGCGGGATCGCCAGTTTCCGGATCCGGGCCAGCGTCTCCCGGTCGCGCACCGGGCTGCCGTCCGGCATGCGGTAGGCGAAGCCGGTGCCGGACCGGCGCCGGCTTATGCCGGGTTCGGTGTCGGAGACATAGCGCAGCCCGCTCGCCCGCGCCTCGTCGGGTGGGGAAGGGGTTGCGGTGTCGGCCATTCTGGAAACGCGGGTCCTGGTCGGGGAACGGCGCTTGGACCAACGGCGCCGCCGCCGCTATGGTTCCGGTCCCGACTGCAACCGTGCCGACGCCTGTGACCGATCCCATCCGTATTCTTGTCGACGCCGATGCCTGCCCGGTGAAGGCCGAGATCTACCGCGTCGCCGAGCGCTACGGGTTGACCGTCTTCGTCGTCACCAATGGCGGGGTGCTGGTGCCGCGCGACCCCCGGATCCAACTGGTGATCGTCAGCGACGGCTTCGACGCCGCCGACGACTGGATCGCCGAGCGCGCCGGGCCGTCCGACATCGTGGTCACCGCCGACATCCCGCTGGCCGACCGCTGCCTGAAGGCCGGCGCCACGGTGATCGGCAACACCGGGCGGCCCTTCACCAAGGAATCGATCGGCATGGCGCTGGCAAGCCGGGCGCTGATGGCCGATCTGCGCGCCATGGGCACCGTCAGCGGCGGCAACAAGCCGATGGTGGCCAAGGACAAGTCCACCTTCCTGTCGGCGCTCGACGCCGCCGTGGTGCGGCTGCGCCGCAACCCGCCGTCCCGGCCGGCCTGAGGGGCTTACGGGGCGAACTGCCCGTGCGGCGACACGATCCTATCCCGCGGCACGCCCGCCTGCAGCAGCCCCTCGCCGATCTGGCGCTCGGACGGGAAGCTGGAGATCACCACCTTGCGGCCACTGCGCAGCACGTCCTCGGGCGCGATCACGGCGTGGCGGCCGACACTGTGGCCGTGCTTCTGCGCGTCGCGGTCGGTGATCGCCAGGATCCGGGCATGGCTCTCCAGCGAGGTGCGCTCCAGCATGGTCGAGGTGTGCAGCCCGGCGCCCCAGACATAGACCTCCTCGCCCGGCCGGATGCCGGCCTGCAGCCGCTCCTCGACCACGCCCCAGCGCCGTTTCTCGACATCGCCATAGGCCCGGCAGAAGGCGCGGTTCTTGGCGAAGCCGCCGACCAGTGGCCGGTCGGGCTGCGGCGCCTGCTTGCGGGCCAGGACGGTGATCACGGGGTAGGGGTAGTGCTCGACCGTGACCGGCGCCTGCAGGATGCCGAAGCCGGTGCGGGCCAGCAGGTTGTCGAGCGAGGTCTCGTCGAAATAGTTGACGTGCTCCATCATGAACAGGCCGGGCGGGTTGACCTCCGGCGCGGCCAGGCACGGCACCTCGAGCAGCAGCAGCCCGCCCTCGGCCAGGGCCGCGTGCACCCGCCGCAGCGTCGCCGCCGGGTCGTAGATGTGCTCCAGCACATGCGAGAAGGTGATCAGGTCCTGACCGGCGCGATGCGGCAGGGCCTCCTCGTCGCCGCCGAGATCGACCTCGATGCCGTTGCGCTCGCGCGCCTGCTCGACCGCCTTGGGCGACAGGTCGCAGCCGGCCACGGTCCAGCCCAGCTTGCGGAAATGCCAGAGCATCGAGCCGCTGGAGGCGCCGACATCGTACATCCGGCCGGGCCGCACGCCATCGGCCTGGATCATGGCGATCATCCGCCGGGCGGTGTCGATCAGCGGCGGCTCGCCGCCGCCGAAGGCGGTGTAGTTGGAAAAGGTCTGGTACTGGCGCAGCATGGTCTCGGGCGAGACCGCGGGGTCCTGCAGCGTCAGGCCGCAATCGGAGCAGCAGCGCAGGGCGTAGGTGACCCGGCCGAGGCCGCAGACATCCATCGCCGTCTCGAACACCGTCTCGCCCTCGGTCGAGCCGCAGACGAAACAGGCGCGGCGGATGGTCGAATTCTGCATCAAATTCCCCCCGGAAACCCTCGACGCGCCCGGAGATATCCGGAGATTCCCGGAAACGCTCAGAAACAGGAGGGCAGGATAGGCGGCCGATCCTGATCTGTCACGCCCCGGCGGCAGCCGGGCCCAGGGGTTTGGAGGTTTGGAGGATGGTGCCGGATGCAGGGGTCGAACCCGCGACCTTCGGTTTACAAAACCGCTGCTCTACCGACTGAGCTAATCCGGCGCCGGCCCATTCCCTAACGAGTCCCGCCGCCGCTGTCCAGCGGGGAGGCGGCCGCCGCGCGACACGCTGGTCGGGCTGGGTCCCTCGGCTCTATCATTCCCGGAGCGGGTCTGGCTGCGGGGCCGGCGATGTGGGGTATCGGTTCGACCGCGCCCGGCGTCCTGAGCGCATTGGCTGGGCGGAGCGCCAATGACAACAACGCGCCCGGGACGATGTGGCCCGGGCCGGCCGGGTCATGGGCGTGGCGCCTGATGCTGGCGTTGGAGGATGCGCTTGAACGGATCCGCCAGCGCCGGGCCCTGGCCGGTCTGTCGGAGCCGGATCTGAAGGATCTCGGCTGGACCCGCGGCGACGTGCTGGCCGAGCTGTCGAAGCCGTTCTGGCGCTGAATGGCCGGCCACCCGAAGCCGTCAGGCGTAGGGTGGCGGAGGGACCGGGATTCGAACCCGGGCACGGAATTTCTCCCGTGGACGGTTTAGCAAACCGTTGCCTTCAGCCACTCGGCCACCCCTCCGTCGAACGGCAGCGCCGCTCGGTCCGGGTTCTTAAGGGGGCTTCGAGGCCTTGTCAATGACGGCTCGCGCCGCATCCCGGCCCGCTCCGCTGCCCGGCCGTGATCGGCCCGTGGCGCGACCGCCTCAGGGTGTGGCAAATCGGCATCCGGCCATGGCCCCGTCACCGGATTTTCTTGATCGCGCCTGCGCTCCTCTATAGTGCTGGAAAGACTACGGGGCAGGAAAATGATGGGTGCTTCGGCCGAATGTCTGCCGTCACGGTGCGAGAGAGACCGACGCCGAAGCCGCCCGAACCGCCGGACCAAGCCTGCCGAAAGCGAAGCTGAATGAAGCCAGTCACGCCGCTGCTCGACACCATCCATACCCCCACAGACCTCCGACTCCTGCCGGCTTCCGACGTGAAGCAGGTCGCCGACGAGCTCAGGGCCGAGACCATCGACGCCGTCTCGACCACCGGCGGCCATCTCGGCGCCGGACTTGGAGTGGTCGAACTCACCGTCGCCATCCACCGCGTGTTCGACACGCCGCGCGACAAGCTGATCTGGGATGTCGGCCACCAGGCCTATCCGCACAAGATCCTGACCGGGCGGCGCGATCGCATCCGCACCCTGCGCCAGGGCGGCGGCCTGTCCGGCTTCACCAAGCGGTCGGAGAGCGAGTACGACCCGTTCGGCGCGGCACACAGCTCGACCTCGATCTCGGCTGGCCTCGGCATGGCCGTCGCGCGCGACCTGAAGGGCGAGGACTTCCGAGTCGTCGCGGTGATCGGCGACGGCGCGATGAGCGCCGGCATGGCCTATGAGGCGATGAACAACGCCGGCGCGCTGAAGAGCCGCCTGGTCGTCATCCTCAACGACAACGACATGTCGATCGCCCCGCCGGTCGGCGCCATGAGCGCCTATCTGTCGCGGCTGATCTCCTCGCGCTCCTACCGCTCGCTGCGGCACCTGATGCGCGACGTCACCGCGGTGTTCCCGAAGCCGGTGGCGCGTGCCGCCAAGCGGGCCGAGGAATATGCCCGCGGCTTCGTCACCGGCGGCACCATGTTCGAGGAGCTGGGCTTCTACTATGTCGGCCCGATCGATGGGCACAATCTCGACCACCTGCTGCCGGTGCTCGAGAATGTCCGCGACGCCGATGACGGCCCGGTGCTGATCCATGTCGTCACCCAGAAGGGCAAGGGCTACGGCCCGGCCGAGGCGGCGCCGGACAAGTATCACGGCGTCACTCGCTTCGACGTCATCACCGGCGCCCAGTCCAAGCCGAAGAGCAACGCGCCGAGCTACACCGGCGTCTTCGCCCAGGCGCTGATCCAGGAGGCGGAGGCGGATGAGCGCATCGTCGCCGTCACCGCCGCCATGCCGTCCGGCACCGGCCTGGACAAGTTCGCCCAGCGCTTCCCGAAGCGCAGCTTCGATGTCGGCATCGCCGAGCAGCATGCGGTGACCTTCGCCGCCGGCATGGCGACCGAGGGCTTCAAGCCGTTCTGCGCGATCTACTCGACCTTCCTGCAGCGCGCCTACGACCAGGTGGTGCACGACGTGGCGATCCAGCACCTGCCGGTGCGCTTCGCCATCGATCGCGCCGGGCTGGTCGGCGCCGACGGCGCCACCCATGCCGGCGCCTTCGACATCCCCTATCTCGGCTGCCTGCCCGGCATGGTGCTGATGGCCGCGGCCGACGAGGCCGAGCTGGTGCACATGGTGGCGACCGCCGCCGCGCTGGACGACCGGCCCTCGGCCTTCCGCTATCCGCGCGGCGACGGCGTCGGCGTCGAGCTGCCGGCCCGCGGCAAGCCGCTGCCGCTCGGCAGGGGCCGCGTGCTGCGCGAGGGCACGACCATCGCGCTGCTCAGCTACGGCACCCGGCTGCAGGAATGCCTGGCGGCGGCCGAGGCTCTGGGCGGGATGGGCCTGTCGACCACCGTCGCCGACGCCCGCTTCGCCAAGCCGCTTGACACCGAATTGGTCGGCCAGCTGGCCCGCCACCACGCCGTGCTGATCACGGTGGAGGAGGGGGCCGAGGGCGGCTTCGGCAGCATCGTGCTGCATCACCTGGCCCGCGCCGGCCTCTTGGACCACGGGCTGAAGATGCGGCCGATGACGCTGCCGGACCGGTTCCAGGACCACGAGAAGCCGGAGCTGCAATATGCCGAGGCGGCGCTGTCGGCGCAGGACATCGTCGCCACCGCCGCCGCGGCGCTGGGCCTCGATGCCCCGGCCACGAGCGTGATCCGGGCCTGACGGCTTCCATTCGGACCGAAACGGCCGTCCCGATCCGTCGGGGCGGCCGTTTTCCTTTGTGCGGGGCCGATTTCCCGTGCGGCGGGGGCGCCGCATCGGCGAAGATGGCCGTCGAATCGATCCTGTGGGGACGGGAAGGGGGACACGATGAGGCTGCGGCACGCCATCCTGGGGGTGGCTGCGATCACGGCGCTGGGCGCCTGCGTTCCGGCATCCGGGGAGACCAAGCCGCCTGCGGCTGCTCCGGCCGCTGCGGCGCCG
The DNA here is from genome assembly GCF_038440215.1 of Inquilinus sp. OTU3971. NCBI lineage: Bacteria > Pseudomonadati > Pseudomonadota > Alphaproteobacteria > Rhodospirillales > Rhodospirillaceae > Inquilinus > Inquilinus sp. OTU3971. Next base: position 10,935 of record NZ_JASATH010000039.1, read on the forward strand.
GCGGCAGCGGTCACCGGGATCGAGGCGTTCCGCGGCTCCTGGGTCGGTGCCAGCCAGGGCGAGGGCGACACCCGCCGTGCCGCGGCGCTGGTGATCGACGCCTCGGCCGATGGCGGCCTGTTCCTGCGCTGGCGCAGCGCCGAGGGGCCGCGCGACGGCGCCGCCAATGACGACCAGCTCAAGATGCGCGAGAACACCGCAATCTTCGCGCCCGGCAAGACGCCGAATGTCTGGACCGCCAAGCTGGACAGCGGCGCCCAGGCCAAGGCGCGGCTGGAGGGATCGGTGCTGACCACCGAGCTGACAGCGAAGTCCGGCGGCCAGACCGAGTTGCAGACCTATCGCCGTACCTTGACCGCCCCGGGCAAGCTGTCGCTGCACTACACCCGGACGATGAACGGCAAGGTCGAGACCACGATCGACGCGGATTTCGTCAAGCTGCCGTAGACGAAGGGCAGGGTTCGCACCCTTGCGTTGCCTCTCCCGCCTGGCGGGAGAGGCCGGGCTCGCGCAGCGAGACCGGGTGAGGGTTGGTCCCCGCCTCGACAAACTCCCCTCACCCGGAGCCGCTTCGCGTCTCCGACCTCTCCCGCAAACGGGAGAGGCAACGTTGATTTGCCTTCGATCCCGTTTGGCCTCACCCTGTCGTCGGTCTGGAATAGGTTGACCATGACGACCGACCCGCCGCCGACGTCGAAGCTCGAAGGCCTTGCCGACAAATCCGCTGAGGATCGCCGCCGTGCCTTCATGGCGATGCTCGGGGAAGCCGAACAGGAGGGTGACCGCGACGGGACGGTGACGTTGGACGAACTCCTGGCGGAGCTGGATCAGGTCATTGCCGAGGCCAGGCGACACCGACCCGGCTGACGGACTGGTTCGCCGCGCCTCCCGGCTCAGGCCGGGGGCCTTGCGATGACGCTTTCCAGCTCGGTCCGCACGGATCCAATGCGCTCACCCCGTCTTCCTTCCGATCGGCTCCACCCGATAGTCGTTCGGGTCGATGCCGTGGCGGGTGAGCTTGTCGTAGAAGGTCTTGCGCGGCAGGCCGAGGGCTTCGATGGTGGCCCGCACGTCGCCGCGATGCGCCGCCAGCGCCTCGCGCAGCAGGGCGGCCTCGTAGCGCTCGACCCGTTCCGGCAGGCTGGCCTGCGCCTCCGCCGGGGCCGGGGCGTCAAACCCGCCGAGGCCGAGCGCGACCCGGTCGGCGAAATGCGCCAGCTCCCGCACATTGCCCGGCCAGTCATGGTCCAGCAGGTGCCGCCGCACGGGGTCGCCGAGCGGCGGCGGGTCGCGGCGGAAGCGCTCGGCGGCGCGGGCCAGGAAATGGGCGAACAAGAGCGGGATGTCGGCCCGGCGCTCGCGCAGCGGCGGGATGCGCAGCGTCACCACGTTGAGCCGGTAGTACAGGTCGGCCCGGAACTTCCCCTCCTGCGACGCCGCGGCGAGGTCAGTCTTGGTCGCAGCGACCACGCGCAGGTCCAGCGGTCGGCGCTCATTGGTGCCGAGCGGCGCCACCGCTCGCTCCTCCAGCACCCGCAGCAGCTTCACCTGCAGCGCCGCCGGCATGCTCTCGACCTCGTCCAGGAACAAGGTGCCGCCATCGGCATGCTCGATCCGGCCGATGCGGCGCTTCTGCGCCCCGGTGAAGGCGCCGGCCTCATGGCCGAACAGTTCGCTCTCGATCACGCTCTCCGGCAGCGCGCCGCAGTTCAGGGCCACCAGCGGCTTCGACCGCCGCCGGCTCCAGCGGTGCAGCGCCTCGGCCACCACCTCCTTGCCCGACCCGGTCTCGCCCAGCACCAGCACGTCGACATCGGCGTCGGCGACGTTGCGCACGGCGTCGCGCAACCGCTCCATCTCCGGCGTGTCGCCGAGGAAGGCAAGGTCGTCGGCCTCTTCGAGCTGCGCCTTCAGCCGCCGGTTCTCGATCACCAGCCGCCGCTTCTCCACCGCCCGGCGGACGCTGTCGACCAGCCGCTCGGCCGGGTAGGGCTTGGCCAGGAAGTCATAGGCGCCGTCCCGCATGGCGCCGACCGCCATGGCGATGTCGCCATGGCCGGTGATCAGGATCACCGGCAGGTCGGGGTCGAGCTCGCGGAGCTGGCCGAACAGCGCCAGGCCGTCGGTCTCCGGCATGCGGATGTCGGTGACCACGGCGCCCGGGAAGTCGCGGTCGACCGCCGCCAGTGCGGCGCGGGCGGAGGCCAGCGCCGTGACCTCGAAGCCGGCCAGCTCCAGGCTTTGCACATTGGCGTGCCGGATCTCGGCCTCGTCGTCGACGAAGACCACTTGCCCCGCTTTCATGCAGCCCGTCTCCCGGGCGCCCTCATTGCGCCCGTCTCAGCGTCACGGTGAAGACGGCGCCGCCGCCATCCCGGTTGGTGGCGGTGATGCTGCCGCCGAACTCCCGCGCGATGTCCTGGCAGATCACCAGGCCGAGGCCGAGCCCGGCCGGCTTCGAGGTGGCGAAGGGGATGAACAGCGCCTTCATCGTATCGGGGTCGAGGCCCTTGCCGGTGTCGGACACCGCGATCCTAACCTCCTCGGTCCTGGCGTCCACCGCGATGCGGATCTCGGCAGCAGGCCGGCCGTCGACGGCGTCGAGTGCGTTCTGCAGCAGATTGACCAGGATCTGCTCCAACCGCACCCGCTCCGCCACCACCCGGACATCGCCCGGCGGCAGGTCCTGCACAAGCCGGACCGACTGGCGGCGGATGCGCGGGCGGGTCAGGATCAAGGCACCTTCGACCGCATCGGCGCAGGAGGTCGCCTCGACCCGGCCGGTCGCCTTGCGCGAGAAGGCGCGCAGATGCTGGGTGATGGTGCCGACCCGGTCGGTCAGCCCGGCGATGGTCGACAGGTTCTCGCGCACCGCCGCCGGCTTTTCCCGTTCCAGGAACACCGAGGCGTTGTCGGCATAGGCGCGGATTGCCGCCACCGGCTGGTTGATCTCATGCGCCACGCTGGCTGCGACCTGGCCCAGAATGGCCAGGCGGTTGGCCTGGGTCAGCTCCTCCTGCAACTGCTGCCGGCGCTGCTCGCCGCGGCGCCGCTCCTCCATCTCCTCGGTCAGGCGCTGGTTGGCGTCGTTCAGGGCCCGGGTGCGCTCGGCGACGCGGCGCTCCAACTCCGCCTGCGCCGCCGCCTGCCGCGCCGTGTTGGTCAGGGCGCGGTTGCGGCGATAGAGCAGGGCGGCTGCGGCCGCCAGGGCCAGCAGCGTCACCAGCCCGGCGATCAGCCGCGTGTCCATCATGGCGCGGCCGACGGCGGGCGAGGTCGGCGCCAGCAGGTGCAGGGTCCAGCCGGTGGTCGGCACCGGGGCGGCGAGGGCGAGGAAGCGCCCGGTCATCCGCGCGCCCGGCAGGGTCGCGGTCACCGCCTCGGGCCGGGGCGAGGCCGTGTCGGGCGCGATCGGCAGCGGGTCGAGCGGGGCGCCGCCGTATTGCAGGCTCTCGCGCACCGCCGCGCGCTCTTCCTCCGGCAGCGGGCCGAAGCTGCGGAAGCGCCATTCCGGCACGTCGGTCAGCAGCACCACATTGCGCTCGTCGGTGACGAAGGCGGTCTCGGCGAAGCGGCCCCAGGCCTCCTCCATCTCGTCGAACTCGACCTTGACCACGATCACGCCGAGCAGGCCGTTCGGGCCGTCGATCCGGCGCGACAGGTACGAGCCCGGCTTGCGGCTCATCGTGCCCATGGCGAAGAACTCGGCCTCGCCGGTCTCGACCGCCCGCTGGTAATAGCCGCGGAACGCGTAGTGCTGGCCGACGAAGCTGATCGGCTCGCGCCAGTTGCTGGCCGCGATCGCGGTGCCGCCGCGGTCCAAGAGATAGATCACCGCCGCCCGCGTGCCCCGGCTCAGCGCCTCGAACTTGGCGTTGATCCCGTCCAGCCGCTGGCGATCGTTGGCGGCGGTCAGCGCGGCGCGGACATCCGGGTCCTGCGCCAGGACGAAGGGCAGGGAGCGCTGCTTCTCCAGCTCGCTGCGCAGCATCGCGACGTGCAGCCCGAGCGCCGCCTCGGCCGAACGCGCGATCTCGTCCAGCGCCCGGTCGCGCCCGACCGGCCCGGCCAGCCAGACCACGGCGGCGAACAGGGCGATGCCGATCGCGGCGAAAACCGCCCAGCTGCGCCATCGGTGCGGCGCGGCCGGCGGTGCGGCAGGCCGGGCCGGGGCTGCGGCGGTCAGGGGACGGTCGACGGCGGTCATGCCGGCGAGTCTAGCACCGCGAGGCCGGAATGACTGCGGCGAAGGGATGTGCGGATCTCCGCCTGGTCCAATCAGGGCCTGTGCGGGATTCCGCACGCATCGGCCCGAGGTGAGCGCCGGACGTCCGGGAATGGCTCTTACCAATCAAGAAGATAGGGGAATGGCGCGAATCCAGCCTTGGCTGGCACGGCGATTGCACCCTTCCGGGCAGCCGTCCGCAAGAAGGGGCATCCCCGGGGCGGCAGGAAACCCCATGCCGGCGTCGCCGCGGTCATCGCGGTCCGCGCCCCGAGGAGTGTGTGCCATGGCCACTGCCGACGCCGCCCCGCGTCCCATCCCCTTCTACCGCCATCTCTACGTCCAGGTGCTGATCGCCGTCGCGATCGGCATCCTGCTCGGCCATTTCTACCCGGACCTAGGCGCATCGCTGAAGCCGCTCGGCGACGCCTTCATCAAGCTGGTGAAGATGATCATCGCGCCGGTGATCTTCCTGACCGTGGTCACCGGCATCGCCGGCATGCACGACCTGGAGAAGGTCGGGCGGGTCGGCGCCAAGGCGATGATCTATTTCCTGGTCTTCTCCACCCTGGCGCTGGTCGTGGGCCTGGTGATCGCCAACCTGGTGCAGCCGGGCGCCGGCCTGCACATCGACCCGGCGACGCTCGATGCGAAGGTGGTGGAGAAATATGCGACCCAGGCGCACGAGCAATCGATCGTCGGGTTCCTGACCAACATCATCCCGACCACGATGCTCAGCCCCTTCACCGGCGGCGACATCCTGCAGGTGCTGTTCGTCTCAGTGCTGTTCGGCGTCGGCCTCGCCATGACCGGCGAGAAGGGCGCGCCGGTGCTGAACATGCTGAAGTCGGTGTCGGGCGCGGTGTTCAAGGTCGTCGCCATCCTGATGAAGGTGGCGCCGATCGGCGCCTTCGGCGCCATGGCCTTCACCATCGGCAAGTTCGGCATCGGCTCGATCGCCAACCTGGCCTTCCTGGTCGGCACCTTCTACGCCACGGCGCTGGTCTTCGTGCTGGTCGTGCTGGGCGCCGTTGCCCGGTACAACGGCTTCTCGATCATCGCCCTGATCCGCTACATCAAGGCCGAGCTGCTGCTGGTGCTCGGCACCAGCTCGTCGGAGGCCGCACTGCCGGCGGTGATGGAGAAGATGGAGCGGGCGGGCTGCGCCAAGCCGGTGGTCGGGCTGGTGATCCCGACCGGCTACTCCTTCAACCTCGACGGCACCAACATCTACATGACCATGGCGGCGCTGTTCATCGCCCAGGCGACGGACACGCATCTCTCGCTCGGCGACGAGATCCTGCTGCTGCTGGTGGCGATGCTCAGCTCCAAGGGCGCGGCCGGCGTCACCGGCTCGGGCTTCATCACCCTGGCGGCGACGCTGTCGGTGGTGCCGACGGTGCCGGTCGCCGGCATGGCGCTGATCCTCGGCGTCGATCGCTTCATGTCGGAATGCCGGGCGCTGACCAACTTCATCGGCAACGCCGTCGCCGCCGTCGTGGTCGCCCGCTGGGAAGGCGCGCTCGACGAGAACCGGCTGCGGGCCGCCTTGGCTGGCGACCCCCTGCCGGCGCCGGAAGAGGCCACGGCGCCCGCGCCGGCGGAGTGAGGCAATGGGGCGGACGGCGAGATCATTGCCGCCCGCCCCGCCGGCCGCGGCCTCAGGCGGCTTCCTCGACCTCGTCGATCGTGTCGGCAACAGTGTTCTCCGCGGCCTCGGCCAGGGCCCGGACCCGCGCCTCGGTCGGCTCGATCCCGTGCTCTTCCAGATAGAACTTCGCCGTTGCGAGGCTGGACGCGGGAAGGTCGGGCGCGACGTCCTCGGCCGCGCGGTTCACCACGGCCAGGAAGTCGATGGTCTCCTCGAAGGTGACCTTGCCGTCGGCGTGGGCCGCCTCGATGAAGCCACGGATCTCGCGCTCCTGCTTGCGCGACAGGCCGCTATATTCATGGCCGTCGAGGCCGCCGAGCACGATCCGGAGCTGGTTGTCGGCCGATTCCGCATCCGTGGCGGCGGTGTCGAGCATGCAGAAATAGCTCGCCTTGAGCATGATGGCCCGCACCCGGTCCCGACGGGTGTCCTCGTCGAGTTCCGGGGTCAGCGACAGCTCTGTGTCGGTGCTCAGGATCCGCGCATACCGGGCGAGATCCGCCCGCAGCTTCGCCTGGTCGAGCGGCTGGTCGGATTCGATGTCGACGGTCTCGATGATGTCTTCGATGGAAGTATGCTGCGCACCGGCCATGGGCTCGGCCTCCTTCGTTTGGGATGGACAGGTAAGGCGAGTATTGCCCGCACATCTCCTTGGCGGCGCATGACGATGGCGGATGAAGACATGTGCGAGGGGTATGGCCGCCGGCGGCAGGCCGGTCCGTCGTGTAGGACCCGTCACAGCGAGGGATATCCAGCGTGATTCCGCGAAATGCCACGGCCCTGGTCCTGGCCGCGACGGCCATGCTGGCCGCGGTGGTGCCGCTTCGGGCGGCCGATGAGAGCCCAGCCGCGAAGCCGGTCAAGGAAGTCGCCGACCGGCGCCTGCCGGTGACCACGCCGGCCGGCAGCGGCGAGCTGGCGCTCTATCTCTCGCGCGACTGGTCGCGGCCGCTTCCGGGCGTCACCCGGGCGGTGATCGTGATCCACGGCCGGCTGCGCAACGCCGACGTCTACCGCGCCTCGGCTGAGAAGGCCCTCGCGGCAGCGGGGGAGGCGGACCAGCCCACGATCCTGGTGGTGCCGCAGTTCCTCTCAGAGACCGATGCGGAGACCCATCATCTGCCGGCCGGCACGCTGCGCTGGGGCACCACCGGCTGGGAGGGCGGCGGCGACGCCAGGGGCCCGGCCCCCATCAGCGCCTTCGCCGGGCTCGACGCGATCCTGGCGAAGCTGGCCGACCGCGCGCTGTTCCCCGACCTGACGACGATCGTGGTGGCCGGCCATTCCGGCGGCGGCCAGGTGGTGCAGCGCTACGCCATCCTCGGCCAGGGCGAGGCGGCGCCGATCGCGGCCGGCGTCGCCGTCCGCTACGTCGTCGCCAACCCATCCTCCTACGCTTATTTCAGCCCCGACCGGCCGGACGGGGAGGGCGGCTTCGCCCCCTTCGCTGGCGCCGCGTCCTGCCCGAAATTCGACCGCTGGAAATACGGCATGGCCGATCTGCCGTCGTATGCCGGGGCGGCGACTCCGGCGGCGGTGGAGCAGGCCTATCTCGGCCGCGACGTGACCTATCTGCTCGGCACCGCCGACACCGACCCGAACCACCCGGCGCTGGACAAGAGCTGCATGGCCGAGGCGCAAGGGCCCTACCGCCTCGCCCGCGGCGAGGCCTATATCCGATATCTGCGCGGCCGCCATCCGGACGGGTTCCGGCAGCGGCTGCTGCTGGTCCAGGGCGTCGGCCATGACGGCGACCGCATGCTGACCTCGGCCTGCGGCCTGGCCGCGCTGTTCGACCGGCCGGGCTGCGTGCCCTCGATCCCGTGACGTCCGGGCCGGGGCGGCGTGGCACCGCCCCGGCATCCGGTCACTCGTGCACCGTGTACTTGCCGGTCTGGCAGAGGTCGACGCCGTTGTTCTCTGCCGTCCTTCCGTCCTCGAACACCGTCTTCAGATCGTAGGTGCAGGTGCGCCGGCCGTCGCCGATGGTCACCGTCACCTCGTTGCCGGCGGGCAGGTACTTGCCATCCAGCAGATTGTCCTCCCAATCGTCGACATCGACCGGCGACACGTAGAATTCCGTGGCGCTGACCGAGGTGGCGTTGGTGAGGGTGAATTCCAGATCGTCGGCCGCCATCGCCGGGGTGGCCGCGGCCAGGCCGCCAAACGCGGCCAGGGCGAACAATGCCCATCTCGAATAGTGCATGATCAATCCTTCGACTATCGCATCTCCGCAAACCGGAGATGAGCATCGATGATATAGCGGATTACTCTTAAATGTGCAGGATTTTGGGTGCCCTGGACCGACGCTTGCCGCGCCGGAATCGCGGAGCGCCGGCACGGCCGGCGACGCGACGCCGTGTCGTTCGACCGGCCTGATCGTATTATCTTGATTGGCAAATGTTATTCAATAAATTCCTTAAAATACAAATGTTTACCGCTCGATCCTCACATGTGATGGTGCCCATGCAGGCGCCAATCATGGAGGCACGACATGACCGAGAGCCATGGGACGACTGTCGCTGACAATTGGGATTATCTCGAAATCCACGGGACCGACGGCGACGACCACCTCGTCGTGCCCGCCAACGACTACTGGAACTATGTCGAGGCCTATACCGGGTCGGATCTGATCGAGGTCGATGCCGGGAATACGGGACACGTCGTCATCTGGCTCGATGATGGAGGAGACACGATCCATGGCGGGCCCGGCGCGGAGCGGATGTCCATCACGAGCGAGACCAAGATCGAGAACGTCGAATTTCACGGGGGAGCCGGGGATGACCTGGTTTCCTTTTTGGGCCCCGGCCCTGGCCTGGGAGAAGGTAATTTTCTGGATGGCGGCGCAGGGAAGGACAGCTTCTACGGCGATGGTCGTGGCGTTTTCGTGCATCTCGAAAACGGGACCGCACTTGTCGGACTCGAAAACGAGCTGGGCGTATTTTACGAGATGCCGATACTCAACTTTGAAGACGCAACAGGTGGTCTTGGGCACGACATACTTGTTGGGAAAGAGGGGGGAAATTTACTCTCCGGCAGTTGGGGCGATGATCTCCTGTCCGGTCATGGCGGCACGGATCGCTTGGAAGGGGGCCCGGGTGACGACATCCTGGTCGGCGGGCATGGCGCCGACGGCCTCGAAAGCAACGAGGGGGCCGACATCATCCGGATCGACCGGCTGGTCGAAAGCCTGCCGGGCCAGGAAGACACCATCATCGACTTCACGTTCCGCGACGCGATCGACCTCTCGCGCATCGACGCCGATCTCACGACGGCGGGTGACCAGGCCTTCGCCTTCGTCGGCACCGCTGATTTCAGCGGGTCGGCCGGTGAACTGCGCTACGAGGTGCAAGGAGAAGACCTTCTGGTCTCGGCGGATGCCGACAGCGACAGCGTCGCCGATCTCGCCGTCAAGGTCCGGGACCTCGCGCAGCTGGCGGCGTCGGACTTCATCCTCTGACCGTCGTACCCCGGCTCGTCCTACTGATGATTTCATTCCTGGAGGCGTGGCATGGCCAACTATCAAGGAACCGTCGGTGACGATCACATCATCGTGCCGGCCAATGATGATTTTGATTCTATCTATGCCAATACGGGATCGGATCTGATCGAGGTGGACCCCGCGCACACTGGTCGCTGCAGCATCTCGCTCCGCGACGGAGGAGACACGGTCTACGGCGGACCTGGAGTGGACTACCTGAGCTGGTACGAAGACTCGCCGATCGAGAATACGCAATTCTACGGGGGCGCCGGCAACGATATCGTCTTTTTGAACGATAGCGCCGAGATCGGCGACAACATCGTCCTGGATGGTGGCGCCGGCCGGGATTCATTCTGGCTCCATGGCCGAGGCATCTTTGCGGATCTGGGGAAGGGAACGGCGCTGATCGGGCGCGACGGCGAGCCGGGCGTGTTTCACGAGCTGTCGCTTCTCAATTTCGATTGGGTCGATGGCACCGGGGAACACGACATCCTGGTCGGATCTGACCGGGGGAATGCCTTCCGGGGCTTTCTCGGCAACGATCTCCTCTCCGGCCGCGGCGGCACGGATCACCTGGAAGGCGGCTGGGGCGACGACATCCTGGTCGGCGGGCGCGGCGCCGACGGCCTGCAGAGCGACAGGGGCGCCGACATCATCCGGGTCGACCGGCTGGTGGAGAGCCTGCCGGGCGAGGAGGACACCATCCTCGATTTCAGCATCAGCGACACGATCGACCTCTCGCGCATCGACGCCGATCTCACGACGGCGGGTGAGCAGGCCTTCGCCTTCATCGGTACCGCTGATTTCAGCGGGTCGGCCGGTGAACTGCGCACCGAGGTCGTGGGGAACGACCTCCGGCTCCTGGCAGATGCCGACGGCGACCAAGTCGCCGACTTCGCCGTCACGGTGACGGGGGTGACCGGGATGGCGAAGGACGACTTCATCCTGTGACCGGTCCCCGGCCGGCCGCGGGAACCCCTCGGCACCATGCAAGGAGGAGATGACATGACGGAGCTCCAGGGAGCTGCCAGCGTTTGGGACTATCTCGAGATCTACGGGACCGACGGCGACGACCATCTCGTCGTGCCGGCCAGCGATGGTTGGATCCATGTCGAGGCGTATGCGGGAGCGGATCTGATCGAGGTGGATCCGGGGAACACGGGGCATGTCAGGATCCAGCTCGATGACGGCGGAGACGCGATCCGCGGCGGGCCCGGCTCGGAGGAGGTGAGCCTGTGGGATGCCGCCGGGATCGGGCATCTGACCTTCAGCGGAGGTGCCGGGGACGACCACGTGTCCCTCGGCATCTACGCCCAGGGCGCGGGCAGTGTGCTGGATGGCGGCGACGGCAAGGACGGCCTCTCCTTCTTCGGCCGGGGCGTCTTCGTCCATCTCGGCAACGGGACCGCGCTGATCGGGCTCAAGGACCAGCCGGGCATGTTCCTCGAAACGCCCGTGCGGAACTTCGAGGATGCCAACGGCACCGGCGGGCACGACATCCTGGTCGGGACGGACGGCGGCAATCTCCTGCGGGGCTCGAGCGGCGACGACCTGCTGTCCGGCAGCGGCGGCACCGACCGGCTGGAGGGCAGCATCGGCGACGACGTCCTGGTCGGCGGGCTCGGCGCCGACGGGCTGTCCAGCGGCCCGGGCGCCGACATCATCCGGATCGACCGGCTGACCGAGAGCCTGCCGGGGCAGGAGGACACCATCCTCGACCTCACGTCCCGCGACCGGATCGACCTGTCGCGCATCGACGCAGACCTCACCGCGCCAGGCGACCAGGCCTTCGCCTTCATCGGCACCGCGGCCTTCAGCGGCGTGGCCGGCGAGTTGCGTTATGAGGCCGTCGGCGAGGACCTCCTGGTCTCTGCGGATGCCGATGGCGACGGCGTCGCCGATCTCGCCGTGACGATCCGGGACCTGACGCAGCTGGCGGCGGCGGACTTCATCCTCTGACCTCCCGCCGCCGGGCGCCGCAGGAGTCGCGGACCACCAGCTCGGTCGGCAGGGCGATGCGGCGCTGCTCGACCGTCTCGCCCTTGAGCAGGCGGATCAGCAACTGCGCCGCCTGGCGGCCCTGCTCGACGCCCGGGTTGCGCACCGTGGTCAGGGCCGGGCGCAGCAGCGCGGCGAAGGGCAGGTCGTCGAAGCCGACGATGGCGATGTCGTCCGGCACCGACAGACCGGCATCGGTCAGCGCCGCCAGGGCGCCTAGCGCGATGGTGTCGTTGCCGGCCAGCACCGCGGTCGGCCTCGGTCCGGCGCGGTCCAGCAGCTCGCGCATCGCCCAGTGGCCGCTCTCGGCGCTGAAGGCGCCATAGGCGACCAGCCGGTCATCCGGCTCGATGCCGTGGGCGCGCAGCGATTCGCGGTAGGAGTTCAGCCGCGCATCGGTGGCGACGAAGCCCGGCGGCGAAAAGCCGATATGGGCGATCGCCCGGTGCCCCAGCCCGACCAGATGGTCCATCGAGCGGCGGATGGCGCGGCGGGTGGAGAAGTTGCAGGCGTGCTCGCGCGGGTGGCGGACCGAGCCGAGCAGCACCAGCGGGAAGCCCTGGTCGATCAGCGCATGGATCTGCGGCGCGTCGGTCGGCGGGTTCAGCACGATCAGCCCGTCGATCCGGCGGCCCTCGACCAGATCGGCATAGGCATGCGGGCCGGCGCCGGGCTCGACCCCTTCCAGCAGGATGCGATAGCCGCTCTCGCTCGTCGCCTGGCTGATGCCGTACAGCAGCTGCGGCACGAAGCCGTCGACCGCCAGCACCTGCGGGTCGGTCACGACCAGACCGATGGTCTCGGTGTCGCCGCGCACCAGCATCCGCGCCGCCGAGTTCGGCCGATAGCCCAGCGCCGCCGCCGCGTCCAGCACGCGCTGCCGCGTCTCGGCGCTGATCACCACCGCGTCGGAGCGATTCAGCACCATCGAGACGGTGGCGCGCGACACCCCGGCCCGGCGGGCGACATCATGGCTGGTGACCCTGCGTCGTTCCATGTCTTCCGCTTCACGGGGCGTCCGGCCGTCCGGAGCGCCTCGCCCCCTGTGCCATGCCGGTCGGCGCTTGACAAGCCGGCCGGATCTGGTTTGACTATAGCTAACACGTGTTAGTAACGATAGTGACACGTGTCACCCCGCAGACAGAAGCCCCGCTTCCAAGAGATGCCGGGGCTCGATCCGGGGAGGATGGTCGAGGATGGTGGCAGCGGAGTTGAGCAGGCCGGCGGCCGCCGGGGGGTGGCTGCAACGCCGCCCGAAGCTGCGGGCGGCGCTGCAGCGCAACGTGACCGGCTGGCTGTTCATCCTGCCGGCGCTGATCGGCTTCGGCATCTTCTACCTGTACCCGACGCTGCGGGCGGTCGAGATCAGCCTGACCGACTGGAACCTGATGCGGGCGCCGAAATTCATCGGCTTCGACAACTATGTGAAGCTGGCCCAAGACCCGCGCTTCTGGCAGTCGGCCCGCATCACCATCGCCTATGTGCTGTACAACATCCCGCTGCAGACCGTGCTCGGCCTTGCCCTGGCGGTGATGATGGACCGGCTCAGCAAATCGGTGGCGCTGCGGGCGGTGGTGATCGCGCCCTATCTCCTGTCCAACGTCATCGCCGCGCTGATCTGGCTTTGGCTGCTCGACCCGCTGCTGGGCATGACCAACGCCTTCCTCGGGCTGATCGGTGTGCCGCGCCAATCCTTCCTGGCGACGTCCGACCTCGCCATCATGTCGATCGCCGGGATCAACATCTGGCGCCATGTCGGCCTGACCGCCCTCCTGTTCTATGCCGGGCTGCAGGCGATCCCGCGGTCGCTGTACGAGGCGGCGCGGCTGGAAGGGGCGGGGGAGTGGGTGGTGTTCCGCCGCATCACCCTGCCGCTCTTGCGCCCGGTGCTGGTGTTCGTGCTGGTGACCAGCGTGATCGGGTCGTTCCAGGTGTTCGACACCATCGCCGTCACCACCCAGGGCGGGCCGGCGAATTCGACCAGCGCGATCATCTGGTACGTCTACGAAAGCGCCTTCCGCTTCTCGAAGATGGGCTACGCCTCGGCGATGTCGGTGGCGCTGTTCGCGGTGCTGATCCTGATCACCATACTGCAGATGCGGGCGCTGCGCGCCGGCAGCTCGGATCTCGAGTGAGGCCGCCATGACCGCGACCGCCGTCCTGTCGCACGCCTCCTTCCCGCGCTTCTCCACCGGCCGCATCCTGGCCTGGGCGATGCTGGCCGGCTTCATCGTCTGCTCGCTGTTCCCGCTCTGGATCACGCTGAAGACGGCGCTGGTGCCGACCTCGACCCTGTTCGACCAGGCGACGCTCCTGGTGCCGGTCGAGGTGACCCTGGACAATTTCCGCCGCGTGCTGGGCCTGGCGCCGGTCAACCCCGCCACGCCGTCGACGCCGATCAACTTCGCCCTGGCGCTGCGCAACAGCCTGATCTTCACGCTGCTGACGGTGGGCGGGCAGATCTTTTTCTCGGCGCTGGCCGCCTATGCCTTCGCCCGGATCCGCTTCATCGGGTCGACGGTGATCTTCTACCTGTTCATCGCCGCCACCATGATCCCGGCGATCGTGCTGTTCATCCCCAACTTCGTGCTGATCCGCGAGTTGGGCTGGCTGAACACCTTCCAGGGCATGGTGGCGCCGACCCTGCTGATGTCGCCCTTCGCCGTGTTCTTCCTGCGCCAGTTCTTCCTGACCACCCCGCGCGAGTTGGAGGAGGCGGCGCGGATCGACGGCGCCACGCCGTTCCGCACCTTCTGGTCGGTGGTGCTGCCGGTGCACAAGAGCGCCATCGCCACCCTGGCGATCCTGCTGTCGATCAACGCCTGGAACGACTTCTTCTGGCCGTTCCTGGTCGGGCGCGACGCCGAGGTCCGGGTCGTCTCGGTGGCGCTGTCCGCCTTCAAGTCGCAGCAGCAGAGCGGCAACCCGGACTGGACCGGAATGACGGCCGCCACCGTGCTGTCGATCGTGCCGGTGATCGTGCTGCTCGTGCTGTTCGGCCGGCGCGTCGTCGAATCCCTGCAGTTCAGCGGGCTGAAATGACCCGCGGCGTCAACCAAGGAAACCGGAGGAGGCCTGAGATGCGCGTGAGTCTGTCGAGGATCTTGCAGTTGTCCACCCTGTCCCTGGTCGCGGCCGGCGGCGCCGCCCGGGCCGAGACCACGCTGAACTACTGGCTGTGGGACGCGCTGCAGGCGCCGCACTACCAGCAATGCGCCGACGCCTTCCACGCCAAGCATCTCGACATCACGGTCAAGGTGACGCAGTACGCCTGGACCGACTACTGGACCACGCTGTCGACCGGCTTCGTCTCGGGCGAGGCGCCGGATGTGTTCGCCGACCATCTGCGCTCCTACCCCGAATTCGTCGCCAACGAGCAGATCATGGATCTGACGCCGCTGGTCGAGCGCGACAAGGTCGACACCGGCATCTACAGCCTGGGGCTGGTCGACCTGTGGACCCGCGATGGCAAGCTCTACGGCATGCCGAAGGACTGGGACACGGTGGCCCTCGTCTACAACAAGGACATGCTGGACAAGGCCGGGGTGACGGTCGACGAGCTGCGCGCCGCCACCTGGAACCCGAAGGACGGCGGCAGCTTCGAGAAGATCCTGGCGCGGCTGTCGCTCGACGCCAGCGGCAAGCGCGGCGACGAGGCCGGCTTCGACCCGAAGCGCGTGGTGCAGTACGGGCTGATCGCCCCCAAGGTCGGGCCTGACGCCTACGGCCAGACGCAGTGGAGCTGGCTGGCCGTCTCCGCCGGCTTCAAGTTCATCGACGAGCCCTGGGGCACGAAGTATCACTACGACGACCCGACCCTGGCGGAGACCCTGACCTGGCTGCGCGACCTGTGGCTGAAGAAGGGCTACGCCCTGCCGCAGAAGGATGTCGGTGCCCTTGGCGGCACCGCGCTGCTCGGCGCCGGCAAGGGCGCGATCGTCCCCGACGGCTCGTGGAACGCGACCTGGTACGCCAGCAACGTGTCCTTCCCCCACGGCTTCGTGCCGCTGCCGAAGGGGCCGCAGGGCCGCAAGAGCATGTTCAACGGCCTCGGGGATTCGATCTGGACCGGCACCCAGCATCCGGACGAGGCCTGGGAATGGGTCAAGTTCCTGGGGTCGATGGAGTGCCAGGGCATCATCGGCAAGGCCGGCGTCGTGTTCCCGGCGATCCCGGACGCGGCCAAGATGGCGCAGGACGCCTTCGCCACCCGCGGCCAGGACGTCACCGCCTTCACCAGCGAGGCGACGCCGGACCAGACCTTCCTCTACCCGATCACCGACTACTCGCCGCAGGTCGTGTCGATCATGAACGTGGCCTTCGACCGGATCTTCCTCGAGGACGTGCCGGTCGCGCCGCTGCTGAAGGAAGCGAACGACCAGGTCAACGCGCTGTTCGAGTAGCGAGCTTTCTCAACCATCCGCCAACCGGGACCCGACCATGACCTCTCCCAAGATCACCTTCATCGGCGCCGGCAGCACGGTCTTCGCCAAGAACCTGATCGGCGACATCCTGTCCTATCCGGAGCTGGCGGATGCCCGCATCACCCTCTACGACATCGACCCGGAGCGGCTGGCGACCTCCGAGGTCGTGGCCCGGCGCATCGCCGAGACGCTGAAGGCGCCGGCGACGATCGAGGCGACGACCGACCGCGCCCGGGCGCTGGACGGCGCCGACTACGCCATCACCATGATCCAGGTCGGCGGCTACAAGCCCTGCACGGTGACCGATTTCGAGGTGCCGAAGACCTACGGGCTGCGCCAGACCATCGCCGACACGCTCGGCATCGGCGGCATCATGCGGGCGCTGCGCACCGTGCCGGTGCTGCTGGAGCAGGCCCGGGACATGGAGCGGCTGTGCCCGGACGTGACCCATCTGCAATACGCCAACCCGATGGCGATGAACTGCTGGGCGCTGAACCGGGCGACGAAGATCAAGACCGTCGGCCTGTGCCACAGCGTGCAGGGCACCGCGGCGGAGATCGCCGAGGATATCGGCGTGCCGGTCGAGGAGATCAGCTATCTCTGCGGCGGCATCAACCACATGGCCTTCTACCTGAAGTTCGAGCGCAACGGCGAAGACCTGACGCCGCTGATCCGCAAGGTGGTGGAGGAGGGGCGGGTGCCGGAGTGGAACCGCGTCCGCTACGACATGTTCCTGCGGCTCGGCTATTTCGTCACCGAGTCCAGCGAGCATTTCAGCGAATACGTGCCCTGGTACATCAAGCGCGGGCGCGAGGAGATCGTCGACCGGTTCAACATCCCTCTCGATGAGTACATCACCCGCTGCGAGCGCCAGATCGACAAATGGGGTGCGCTCAAGGCCCAGCTGCAGGACCCGTCGGTGCCGCTGGAGATCAAGCGCAGCGTCGAATACGGCTCGACCATCATCCGCGCCAAGGAGACCGGCCAGCCGGCGGTGATCTATGGGAACGTGCAGAACCACGGGCTGATCGACAACCTGCCGGAAGACTGCACGGTCGAGGTGCCATGCCTGGTCGACCGCAACGGCGTGCAGCCGATCGGCATCGGTCGGCTGCCGCCGCATCTGGCGGCGCTGATGCAGACCAACATCAACGTCCAGTCGCTGACGGTCGAGGCGCTGCTGACCGGCAACCGCGACCGCATCTACCACGCCGCCATGCTGGACCCGCACACGGCGGCGGAGCTGGACCTCGACCAGATCTGGAAGCTGGTCGACGACCTGCTGGCGGCGCATGGCGAGTGGATCCCCGAGGCGCTGCGCCCGTCCACCAAGCCGGCGCCGCTGCTGCGGGTCGCTTAAAGCAGGCAAAGCTTGCGTGTTGCCTCTCTCGCCACGCGGGAGGGGCAATGCGAATGGCTGGCGGCTGCTCTAATCCCCAGCGGTGCGCGCCGCGCTCTCCACCAGCCACGCACGCACGATCTCCACGCCCTCCCGGCTGGCCGAGCCGCGGGCGACGCCCAGCCAATAGGCGGTCCAGGACAGGCCCAGCCCCGGGAGCGGGGCGACCAGCCGGCCACCGCGCAGCGCGTCCTCGGCCAGCGCATCGCTCTCCAGCACCACGCCGAGGCCCTTCACCGCCGCCTCGATGGCGACATGCGACGGGTCGAGCTGCAGGGTGCGGGCGAAGCCGTCATCCAGCGCCACGCCCTGGCGGCGGAACCAGCCCTCCCAGGACACGCGGTTGTCGCGGGTGACGATCAGCGGCAGGGCCAGCAGGTCGCGCGGCCCGTGCAGGTTGCCGCCGGCTGCCAGGGCCGGGGCGCAGAGCGGCTGGATCGTCTCGGCCAGCAGCGGCACCGCCGTTGCCGGCGCATGGTCGCCGTACCAGATCGCCAGATCCACCCCGTCGGCCTCCGAGCGGGCACCGCTCTCGGTGGCGAGGCGCAGATCGGCATGGACCCGCAGGTCGATCTCCGGATGACCGGCCAGGAAAGCTGGAAGGCGGGGCAGCAGCCAGCTGCCGGCCAGCGACGGCGGGGTGCGCAGCAGCACCACCTCCGGCCGGCGGGCGCGCCGGCCGCGGCGGGCGGCGGCCTCGACCGCCTCGGCCAGGGCGTCGAAGCTGCCGCCGATCCGGCCGAACAGCTCGGATCCCTCGGGCGACAGCACCACGCCGCGGCCGACCCGGTCGAACAGCCGCAGGCCCAGCCGCGCCTCCAGGATCCGGATCTGGTGGCTGACCGCCGACGGGGTCAGCGCCAGCTCCTCCGCCGCCGCCCGGAAGCTTTCCAGGCGGGCGGCGGCCTCGAAGGCGGCGAGCGCGCGCAGCGGCAGGGGCGACCGGCTCATCGGTCGATGAGTGGTGAATTCTCCTCACGAGTCCAGCGAATTCTCTGCGTTTGCCGCCAAGCCGGACCGAGCGGAGGATATCGGCACGCGGCGCGCCACGCCGGCCGCGTCCTCCGCCGCAGCGTGGCCCGGAGCCCAGCCATGGACCAGTTCGCCGCCGCACCCGACACCGCCTTCTGGACCCGCGCCCGCCGCCACCTGCTGCGCTATGGCGGCGACTTCGTGCCCTTCGTGCCGGTGCGGGCCGAGGGCGCCTTCCTCTATGACGCTGCCGGCCGCCGGGTGCTCGACTTCACCTCCGGCCAGATGAGCGCCATCCTCGGCCATTCCCATCCGGAGATCGTGGCCGCGGTGCGCGACGGGGTCGGGCGGCTCGACCACCTGTTCTCCTCGATGCTGTCGGCGCCGGTGGTCGATCTGGCCGAGGCCCTGGCCGAACTGGTGCCGGGCCTGCCGAAGGTGATGCTGCTGTCGACCGGCGGCGAGTCGAACGAGGCGGCGATCCGGCTGGCCAAGCTGGTCACCGGCAAATGGGAGATCGTCGGCTTCACCCAGTCCTGGCATGGCATGACCGGCGCCGCCGCGGCGGCCACCTACAAGGCTGGGCGGCACGGCACCGGCCCGCTGATGCCCGGCCAGTTCGCGATCCCGGCGCCGAACCCGTATCGCCCGCGCTTCCCCGGTGTTGACTGGCGGCAGGAGCTGGACGATGCCTTCGATCTGCTGGACCGGCAGAGCACCGGCAACCTGGCCGCCTTCATCGCCGAGCCGATCCTCAGCAGCGGCGGCGTGCTGGACCTGCCGCCGGGCTACCTGGCAGCGCTGCAGGTGCATTGCCGGGCCCGCGGCATGCTGCTGATCCTGGACGAGGCGCAGACCGGCATTGGCCGGACCGGCCTGATGTTCGCCTTCGAGCGCGACGGCGTGATGCCGGATATCCTGACGCTGTCGAAGACGCTGGGCGCCGGGCTGCCGCTGGCCGCGGTGATGACCAGCGAGGCGATCGCCGCCGAGGCCGAGGCGCGCCACTTCCTGTTCTACACCACCCATGTCAACGACCCGCTGCCCGCGGCGATCGGGCTGAAGGTGCTGGAGATCGTGGCCCGCGAGCGGCTGGCGGCGCGGGCGGCCGAAGCGGGCGCGCGGCTGGCGGAAGGCCTGCGCGGGCTGCAGCGGCGCCATCCCTGCATCGGTGACGTCCGCGGCCGCGGCCTGCTGCTGGGTCTGGAATTCGCCGATGCCGGCGGGCGGGACGCGGCCTGGATCTCCGACGCGGTCACCGACACGGCGCTGGAGTTCGGCCTGTCCGCCAACATCGTCCGCGCCGGCCTCTCCGGCGGCACCATGCGCATCGCGCCGCCGCTGACGGCGACCGATGCCGAGATCGACCTGGGCGTCGAGCTGCTGGACGCGGCGATCACGCAGGTCCTGGCCGGCGCCTGAGCGCCGACATGCCCCTCGCCCCGAGGACTGGACCCCTAATCCTCGGGGGTTGAGGGCGTTCCCGATTCCCGACACTGTCTCGCCCATTCGACCGGGCCCGGCGGCACGACCCGCCGGCGGCGACGGCACCCCTGCGGAGGGGCCCGCCGCGACCGAACCGGACAGGGCTGGTTCTCCTCATCACGGACCGGGCGGCGCGCGGCCGACGCGCCCGCCCTTTGTCGGGAGATCCTCATGGTCCAGTGGACCGGTAGCGACGCCAATGAAGCCTCACCACCGGCACCGCCAGCGGCGGCGGCGCCCAGGGCGACGCCCTGACCGGAATCGAGAATCTCTCCGGCAGCCAGGGCAATGACAGCCTGGCCGGGAATGCCGGCGTCAATGTGCTGCAGGGCTGGAACGGCAACGACGTCCTCACCGGGGCCGGCGGCAGGGACATGCTCACCGGCGGCGTCGGCGCCGACCGCTTCGTCTATGCCGGCACGGCGCAGAGCCCGACCGGCGCCGGGGCGGACCTGATCACCGATTTCAGCCATGCCCAGGGCGACCGGATCGACCTGTCGGCGATCGACGCCAGCACCGCGGCCGCGGGCAACCAGGCGTTCCGGTTCATCGGCACCGGCCTCTACACCCACCATGCCGGCGAGCTGCGCTATGCCCTGGCCGGAGACGTCGCCACCATCGCCGGCGACATCAACGGCGACGGCGTCTCCGACTTCCACATCCGCCTGGACGGGGTGGTCGGCCTGCAGGCCTCGGACTTCGTGCTGTAACCGGCAGCCTTCCGCATCGCAGGAGCGATCCATGACGACGATCTATGGCGATGCCGCCGACAATCTTCTGGTCGGCGGCGCCTGGGACGACATCCTCTTCGGCTTCGACGGCAACGATTTCCTCCAGGGCGGGGCCGGCGGCGATGCGCTGTTCGGCGGCGCCGGGATCGACACGGCCGACTACAATGGCAATGCCGGCGTCACCGTCGACCTCGCCGCCGGCCAGAGCTGGGGCGGGGAGGCCGAGGGCGACTGGCTGTACGACATCGAGAATGTCTGGGGCACCGGCGGCTATGGCGACGTGCTGGCCGGATCGGACGCCGCCAACGAGCTGCGCGGCTTCGGCGGCAACGACACGCTCAATGGCCGCGATGGCGACGACCGGCTGGTCGGCGGAACGGCCGACGATTTCCTCCAGGGCGGGGCGGGGGCGGACTCGATCGATGGCGGCGACGGCATCGACACCGTCGACTACAACGGCCTCGAGGGCGTGCATGTCGATCTCGGGCGCGGCATCGCCGAGTTCGGCGAGGCTCAGGGGGATGTCATCACCGGCGTCGAGAACGTCTGGGGCACTGCCTATGGCGACGTGCTGGTCGGCTCCTATTCGGGCAGCGAGCTGCGCGGCTGGGGCGGCGATGATTTCATCGGCGGGGGGCCGGCCGGAGACCTCCTGTACGGGAACGACGGCAACGACCGGCTGATCGGGGATGCCGGGGCCGATACCCTGAGCGGCGGCGCCGGTGCCGATACCTTCGAGTTCTGGTCGGTCGGCGACAGCCAGGCCGGGCCGGGCGCGGACTGGATCATCGACTTCCATCAGGCCGAGGGCGACGTCATCGACCTCGTGGTGATCGATGCCGACGCCACTGTGGCGGGCCACCAGGGTTTTGGCTTCATCTGGGACACCCCGTTCAGCCACCAGCCCGGTGAGCTGCGCTACGAGGTCGGCGACGGGATGACCACCGTCCTGGGCGATGTCGACGGCGATGGTGCGGCGGATCTCCGCATCATCCTGTCCGGCTCGATCACCCTGCAGATCGACGACCTCGCGCTGTAGCCGGAGCAGGGCGGGTGACCAGGCGGATGCCGAGCGCGATCGGCACCACGCCGAGCATGTCGAGCGGCGGCACATGTTCGCCCAGCACCGCCCAGCCCAGCAGCAGGCCGATCGGCGGCACCAGGAAGTGCAGCGCGCTGGCGGTCGAGGCACCGAGCCGGTCCAGCATGTCGAACCACAGCAGGTAGCTGCACAGCGACACCGCGAGGGCGAGCCAGAGGAAGCCGGCCAGCAGCTCGGGCGTCCAGCGGATCGTCGAGACCGGCTCCAGCGCCAGGCCCAGCGGCAGCAGCACGATGCCGGCCGCCAGGGTCTGGACCGCGGTGCCGTACCAGAGATCGCCGGACGGTCCGTTCGATGGCGGCGCGATCCGCTTGTACAGGATGGTGCCGGCGGACAGCGCCACCAGCGCGCCGAAGGTGAAGGCGATGCCGACCGGCCCCTCGATGCCGCCGGCGAGGCGGCTCTGCAGCACGATGCCGACGCCGGCGACGCCGAGCGCCAGCCCGGCCAGCTTCGTCCGGGTCAGCCGCTCGCCCAGCAGCGGTGCCGCCAGCACCGCGGTCAGCACCGGATTCATGCTGATGATCAGCGCCGCGAAGCCGGAGGTGACGCTCTGCATCCCGAAATAGGACAGGGCCAGATAGACCGCCATGGTGACGACGCCGAGCAGGGCGAAGCGCACCACCGCGCCGGGGCCGAGCGTCCAGCGCCGGCCCGACAGCCGGGCCAGGCCGGCCAGCACCAGCCCGGCCAACAGGAACCGTGTCGACAGCAGCAGGAAGGGCGGGGCGTAGGTCACCGCCACCTTGGCGGCGGTGAAGGCCGAGGCCCACAGCACCACGAACAGGGCGGGAAAGCCCCAGCGCACCAGGGCGCTGCGGCCGGAGGCCGGGATCGAGACGGCGTCCATGGGTTGATCTCCTTCGGATCGGCTGCACCTTAGAGGCCGGCGTGACTATTTGGAAATTCAATGATTAAATGGGGTGCAGTGGAAATGCCGATAGGTGTCCCATGCTCGACCTCGACCTGCTGCGCAGCTTCGTCTCCGTGGTCGATGCCGGCGGCTTCACCCGCGCCGGCGAGCGGGTGCATCGCACCCAATCCACCGTCAGCCAGCAGATCCGCAAGCTGGAGCAGGCGGTCGGCCGGCCGCTGCTGCACCGCCAGGGGCGCGGCGTGGCGCCGACCGAGGAGGGGGAGCGCCTGCTCGGCTACGCCCGTCGCCTGCTGGCGCTGAGCGACGAGGCCGAGGATGCGCTGCGCCGGCCGGACGGGATGGCGGTGGTGCGGGTCGGGCTGGGCGAGGATTTTGCCGCCGAGCGGCTGACCGAGGCGCTGTCCGGCCTGGCCCGGCTGCGCCCGGCGCTGCGGCTCGACGTGCGCTGCGACGCCGGGTCGGAGCTGCGCCGTGCCTTCGGCCAGGGCGAGCTGGACATCGCCGTGATCAGGCGCGACTCCGGCATCGGCACCGCCGTTGCCGCCTGGCCGGAGCGGCTGGTCTGGGTCGCCAGCCGCCGCCACGGCGTGCCGGAGGGCGACCCCGTGCCGCTGGTCGCCTATGGCCAGGGCTGCATCTACCGGGCCCGGGCGATCCATGCGCTGGAAAGCGCCGGCCGGCGCTGGCGCATCGCCTTCACCGGCTCGAACCTGCCGGCGGTGCAGGCGGCGATCGCCTGCGGCTTCGGCATCGGCATCCTGGTGGCGCGCTCCGTGCGCGACGACCTCCGCATCCTGCGGCCGGAGGAAGGGTTCCCGCCGGTCCCGCCCAGCGAGCTCGCCGTCATGCTCCAGCCCGGCGCGTCCCCGGCCGTGCGGATCGTGGCCGAGCAACTGGCCGAAAGCTGCGCCGAGGAGCGGCCCGAGGCGGCCTGACCACGCTCCCGCTGCGAATACAGCGCCTCCCACCTCGTCATGGCGAGCCCCGAAGGGGTGTGGCCATCCAGCGACGCAGGCCCCTGGATGGCCACGGCGCTGCGCGCCTCGCCATGACAGTTATCTTGTAAAACATGTAGAATATATATATTAAACATATTCTCCGTAGAATCTTGTTGACGTACTCCATAAACGGCTGAGAGATTATCCGTCCTGTTCTGGAGGATCGGACATGCTCTCCCGCCGCACCCTGCTGTCGACCACCCTGGCCCTGGCCGCCGCCGTGCCGCTCACCGGCCGCCCGGCCGGGGCGCAGGAGGCGCCGAAAACCATCCGAATCGGCTACCAGAAGAACGGCATCCTGCTGGTCGCCAAGACCCGCAGGTCGCTGGAGCAGCATTTCGCCCCGCAGGGGATCGCGGTCGAATGGATCGAATTCGCCTTCGGCCCGCCGCTGCTGGAGGCGCTGAACGCCGGCAGCATCGATTTCGGCGCCACCGGCGACACGCCGCCGATCTTCGCCCAGGCGGCACAGGCCGAGCTGGTCTACGCCGCGGCCCAGCCGGCGGCCGGCAAGGGCCAGGCCCTGGTGGTGCCGAAAGGCTCCACCGCCAAATCCGTGGCCGATGTGAAGGGGCTGCGGGTCGGCGTCGGCAAGGGCTCCAGCGCCCACAACTTCCTGGTCGCGGCGCTGCAGAAGGCGGGGCTGGGCTGGCAGGACATCACCCCGGTCTACCTCGCCCCGGCCGATGCCCGCGCCGCCTTCGCCGGCGGCAGCCTGGACGCCTGGGCGATCTGGGACCCGTATTTCGCCATCGCCGAGCTGGAGGAGGAGGCGAAGGTGCTGGCCACCTCCGCCGATGTCGAGCCGCAGAACTCCTACTTTCTCGCCTCCAAGGGCTTCGCCACGGACCATCCCGCGGCGCTGCGCAGCCTGGTCGGGGCGTTGGGCGAGGTCGGCGCCTGGGCCGAGACCCATCATGCCGAGGTGGCGAAGCTGTTTGCCGACGAGACCGGGATCAGCCTGGCGGCGGAGCAGCGCTCGGTCGACCGCGCCGGCTTCCAGATCGGCCCGCTGACCGGGGAGATCGTGGCCCAGCAGCAGAAGATCGCCGACCGCTTCGCCGCGCTGGGGCTGATCCCGGCGCCGATCGCCATCCGCGACATCGTCTGGACCGGCGCCTGACCACAGCAGGAATTCACCCATGTCCGACACCCGCAAGCCGCTCGACCTGTTCTGGTTCATCCCGACCAGCGGCGACGGCCCCTATCTCGGCACCCAGGACCGGCACCGCCCGGCCGAATTCCGCTATCTGCGCGAGATCGCCACCGCGGTCGACCGGCTCGGCTACAAGGGCGTGCTGCTGCCTACCGGCCGCGGCTGCGAGGACGCCTGGATCACCGCCACGGCGCTGGCGACAGCGACCGAGCGGCTGCGCTTCCTGGTGGCGCTGCGCCCCGGCGTGGCCACGCCTGCCTTCTTCGCCCGCCAGGCCGCGGCGCTGGACCGGATCAGCCAGGGCCGGCTGCTGCTCAACGTCGTGGTCGGCGGCGACCCGGCCGAGCTGGCCGGCGATGGCGTCTTCCTCGACCACGACACCCGCTATGCCCAGGCGGCGGAGTTCCTGACCATCTGGCGCCGCCTGCTGGCCGGCGAGACAGTGGATTTCGACGGCGACTTCCTGAAGGTGAAGGGTGGCAAGCTGTCCTTCCCGCCGGTGCAGCGGCCGCATCCGCCGCTGTGGTTCGGCGGCTCCTCCGACGCGGCGCTGGACCTCGCCGCCGACCAGGTCGAGACCTACCTGACCTGGGGCGAGCCGCTGGACCAGGTGGCCGGGAAGATCGACGCGGCCAAGGCCCGCGCGGCGGCCCGCGGCCGCACCTTGCGCTTCGGCATGCGCCTCCACCTGATCGTGCGCGAGACCGAGGAGGAGGCATGGCGCGTGGCCGAGCGGCTGATCCGCGACGTTTCCGACGACGCCATCGCCGAGGCCCAGAAGAAGCTGGCCGAGGGTTCGGATTCAGTCGGGCAGAAGCGGATGACGGCGCTGCATGGCGGCCGGCGCGACCGGCTGCTGGTCGGGCCGAACCTCTGGGCCGGCATCGGCCTGGTCCGGCGCGGCGCCGGCACCGCCCTGGTTGGCGACCCGGAGACGGTGGCGGCGCGGCTGCGCGAATACCAGGATCTCGGCATCGAGACCATCATCGCCTCCGGCTACCCGCATCTGGAGGAGGCGTACAACGTCGCCGAGCTCTTGTTCCCGGCGCTCGGCATCGGCGCCGGCGGCGCGCAGGCCGGGGCGCATGAGCTGCATCCGGGCGAGTTCGGCACCGGCGCCGGACGACCGAAGCTGACCGCGGTGTCGTGAGGCGGAGGCGGCCGTAGGTTGGGGTCGCGATTCGCGAACCCAACCTACGACACGAGGATTCTACCCCTTCCGCTTCACCCAGGCGGTCGGCTTCGGGTTGCGCTCGTCGAAGCCGGTCTGGTGCCAGTAGGGATAGGCCGGGCTGCGGTGGCTGGCATCGTCCAGCAGCGCCACCTGCTCCGGCGTCAAATTCCAGCCGACCGCGCCGAGATTCTGCTTCAACTGCTCCTCGTTGCGGGCGCCGACCACGATGTTGGCGACCGTCGGCCGCTGCAGCAGCCAGTTCAGCGCCACCTGCGGGATGGACTTGCCGGTCTCCTGCGCCACCCGGTCGAGCGCGTCGACCACGTCGTACAGGTACTCGTCGTCGACCGGCGGCCCGCCGACATCGCCGCCGGAGGCGACGCGGCCCGCCCCGGCCGGCTGGCCGCGCCGGATCTTGCCGGTCAGGCGGCCCCAGCCGAGCGGGCTCCACACCATCAGCCCGACCTTCTGGTCGAGGCCGAGCGGCATCAGCTCCCACTCGTAGTCGCGGCCGATCAGCGAGTAGTAGCCCTGATAGGCGACGTAGCGCGCCAGCCCGTACCGCTCCGAGGTCGCCAGCGCCTTCATCAGCTGCCAGCCGGAGAAGTTGGAGGCGCCGATATAGCCGATCTTGCCGCTGCGGGTCAGGTCGTCGAGCGCCCGCAGCGTCTCGTCGACCGGCGTCAGCGCGTCGAAGCCGTGCATGAAGTAGAGGTCGATATGGTCGGTGCCCAGCCGCTTCAGGCTGGCCTCGCACGCCCGGATCAGGTGGTGGCGCGACGAGCCCACATCGTTCGGGCCCGGCCCCATGCCGAAGGTGGCCTTGGTCGAGATCAGCACCTGGTCGCGCCGGCCCTTCAGCGCCTGGCCGAGGATCTCCTCCGAGACGCCCTGGCTGTAGACGTCGGCGGTGTCGAAGAAATTGACCCCGGCCTCCAGGCACAGATCGACCATGCGGCTGGCCTGGGCGACGTCGGTGCTGCCCCAGCGCTGGAAGAACTCGTTGGCGCCGCCGAAGGTGGCGGTGCCGAAGCTGAGCGCGGGAACCTTGAGGCCGGATCCGCCGAGCTGACGGTATTCCATGCATCTCTCCGTTGGTGACGGTGTGTCGGGTTGCGGCCGCAGGCTAGCAGCTTGGACCGCATCCGCCAGACGGTTTGTCGCCGCGGGTCAGGCCTGTGAACTTCGCTCTAGTGCCAGCGCGGCGGCGGCAGCCAGGGCTGCGGAACGGGGGCGGCGGGGGCGGCCGGGGACAAGGCGGCCTCGGCACGCCGGATCACGCCGCGGACATCCCAGGCGCTATAGGAGACCTTGCGGCGGGCCTCGGCGGCAGCCTGCCGGATCTCATCCTCCGGGGCGGCGACGAGCTCGGCCTCCAGCGCGTCCAGCAGGCGTTCGAGCGCCCGGTCGGGTCGATGCGTCATGGCGACCCCTTGAGGCCGTGGCGCAGCAGCGCCCGCCTCATCCTCTTGCGCGTGGAATCATATTCGGTCTCGGACAGGCCCACGCGCTGCCGGATCTCCTCGGCCGACAGGCCCTGGCTCAGCCCCAGGATGACGGCCAGCGCCGCCGGATCGTCGGCGAACAGCCGGTCGATCGCCGCCAGCGCCTGGCTGGCGGCGGCGATCCGCTCCGGGTCCGGCGCCTGATCGGCGATCTCCGCCGCCTGCGCCGACAGCGCCGCCGCCATGGCCCGATGGCGGCGCCAATGGTCGCTGCGCAGGCTGCGCATGATTCCGGCCAGGAAGGCGATCAGCGTCACGCCGGGCGGCCAGGGGCGGGAGCCGTCGAGGGCGCGCAGCACCGCGTCGTGCAGCAGCTCCTGCCAGTCCAGCCCCGGCAGGCCGCGGCAGCGCAGCCGCGCGATCGCCTGCAGCCGCAGCAGGTCCGGCTCGGACAGTGCCGCGATGGCGCGCCGGACCTCCTGCTCGGTCCGGCCGGCGGCCTGGCGCGCGATCCACGGCTTGAGGGGCGAGGTGTCCTGCATCCGTTGCACTATGCGCATGGCGCCGCCGGATGCGGACAGGCGCGATGAAAAATATCTCCTGTCCGAGGCAGGACGGGGCGTGTGCATTCCCTGGCAGGCAATCGGAGGGATCATGGAGCCGGAGATCGAGACGCACATCACCCGCTTTCTGGCCATGCTCGACACGGCCTTCCGCCGTGGCGGCGAGGAAGGCCTGCCGGAGCGGTTCCGGCGGGCGGTGCGGGAGGCGCCGCGCCATCGCTTCGTGCATCGGTTCCAGGCCGATCGGGCCGGGCCGGTCGAGGATTTCGACGCCGCGCGCCATCTCGCCGCCGTCTACAGCGACCGGGTGCTGACCCATGTCGGACCGGACGACGCCGCGCTCGATTCGACCAACTCCCAGCCCAGCTACGTGCTGTGGCTGCTGCACCGGCTCGGGCTGGAGCCGGGGCACAGGGTGATTGAGATCGGCTCCGGCTCGGGCTGGCTCGCCGCCGTGATGGGCCGGCTGATCGGCGACGGCCGCGTGGTCGGGGTGGAGATCCTGGGCGCTCTGGCACGGCGCAGCCGGGACGACCTGGCAGCGCTGGGCATCGCCAATGTCGCGGTTGTCGAGGGCGACGGTGCCGCCGGCCATGCCGCCGGAGCGCCCTATGACCGGGCCATGGTCACCGCCGCGGTCTGGGACCTGCCGGCGGCGTTGTTCGATCAGGTGGCCGAAGGCGGCCGGCTGCTGCTGCCGATCGCGCTGGCGGGCGGCGCCGGCCGTGACTGCCATGTCGCGGTGCTGCGCCGGGAGGGCGACCGTTTCCGGATGCTGGAGGCGGTCCCCGGTCGCTTCGTCCGCTTCACCGGCCCGGGGCAGGAAGGGGGAGCGGAGCGCCGGCGGCTCGAGGAGTTGCCGTTCTGGCCAAGGATCGGCGGACCAGCGGTGCTGCATCGGCCACTGTCGCTTGGCCTCCGCGATCCGGCCCGCTTCGGCGGCGCGGCCTACGCCTTCCGCCTGTTCCTCGGCCAGACCGAACCCGGCTTCACGGTGTTCGATGACGGGGCGGGCGAGGATCCGGCGGTGTCACCCTTCGGCCTGGTCGACGCGGCAGCGCGGTCGGTCGCGCTCTGCCGGCCCGGGATGCTGCTCAGCTATGGCTCGCCCGAGGCGGTGCGGCGCCTCGACGCCGCCTACCGGCGCTGGACGGCGCTCGGCATGCCCGGCCCGGCCGCCTTCGAGCTGGAGGTGGTGCGCGCCGAGCAAGCACCCCGGCCCGGACGGGGCCTCTGGGTGGAGAATCGCGGCGCCAGCGCGCTGGTGTGGCGGCTGGCCGGCGCTACGTCTCCGCCGCGGGTCGGGCGACGGGCGGCCGTCCCGGACCGCCCGCCTCCGGCCGATCCCGGAGCCCGGATCAGGCCGCCCGGGCCGTGATCGTCGAGACCTTGTCCAGCGCACCGGCCACGGCCTTCTCCGCAACGTCTGGGCCATAGGCGACGCCTTCGACCGCGATCGACTCGACATCGGTCAGGCCGATGAAGCCGAACACATGGCGCAGATAGGGCTCCTGGAAGTCGTAGGCCTTGGCCGGGCCCTCGGAATAGACGCCGCCGCGGGCCTCGACCAGATACACCTTCTTGCCGCTGACCAGGCCGTGCACGCCGGTCTCGTCGTAGCGGAAGGTGACGCCGGCGCGCAGCAGGTAGTCGAACCAGCTCTTCAGCGTCGAGGCCAGGCCGAAATTGATCATCGCCGAGGCGACGACGATGGTGTCGGCGGCGAACAGCTCCTGCGTCAGCGTGTCGGCCAAGGCCAGCGCCGCCTGCTGCGCCGGGCTGCGGGCCTCGGCCGCCAGCGCCTGGGCCGCCAGGAAATCCTCGCCGATATGCGGCAGCGGCTGCGCCGCCAGGTTGCGGTGGACGACCGAGGCGCCGGGCGACTGCGCCTGCAGCCGGTCGACCAGTGCGGTCGCGACCTTGGTCGACAGCGAGGCGGCGCCGCGCGGGCTGGAGGTGACGAACAGGATTCGGCTCATCGGGAACGGGTCCTCATGGTCGAGGGGCAGGGGGATGGGCCGGCCGGCCGATGAAACCCCGGGTTGATCTGGCCCAGGGTAGTCACATTTAGTGACTGGGGCTAAATTGATGACTGCCTATGAGCCGCGCAAGGAGGCACATTTTTGGAACCGAGCAACAGCCATGACCCTGCCCACGACCAGTGCCGGGCGATCAGCGACGTGCTGGCCCGGGTCGGCGACAAATGGACGGTGATGGTGGTCGGGCTGCTGTCGGACGGGCCGATGCGCTTCAACGAGCTGCGCCGGACCATCGGCGGCATCTCGCAGCGGATGCTGACGCTGACCCTGCGCGGGCTGGAGCGGGACGGGCTGGTGACCCGCACCGTGTTCCCGACGATCCCGCCGCGGGTGGATTACGCGCTGACCGATCGCGGCCAGACCCTGATCGAGCCGCTGAAGGCGCTGTTCGCCTGGGCGACCGAGCACAACGCGGCGATCGAGCAGTCGCGGCAGGTGTTCGATGCGGCAAAGCCGGGCGCCGAGGTGCCGCATCCGCCGCGCAAGGTTCCCCCTCTGGTCCGGCCGCGGCCGGCGGCGATGTCCGATTTCGGCACCGCGGGGCGGAACGGCCGGTAAGTCCGGCGGATGGGCAAAAGAAAACCCCGCCGGCTTACGCTCGGCGGGGTTTTCGCGACCCGGATCCGGGGGAGGAGACGGACCGGGTGCCTCCGGTCGTGCCGATCACGCGGCGCGACGGATGACCGAATCTTCGTTCGCGGCGGCAACGGCCGGGCGCAGCACGGCGACAGGGGCCGGGGCGACGTTGGTGTCGCGGGCGGCGCGCGCCAGGCGCTCCGAGATGGTGCCGCGGTTCATGCCGATATCGGCCAGCAGGCGGTCATCGAGCTGCATCAGGGCAGCATAGGCACGACGACGATCCCAGGCGGCGACAAGCTTGTTGATCAGGTTCACTTCAGCATTTCCTTCTTCACGTGCCGCGACCAGCGAGAGGTTCGCGGCGCGGTGTGCGTTGCATCGCACGAGCCGATATATGCGCTTACGGTAGCTATGCTTCCACCCCTGCTCTTCGCACCGCAGCAATGCATCGCCTGCATTGCCTGACATTTGGGCGCCCCGTCTGCCCAGCTTCCGCCTCGAACCTCGGGATTCGTCGCAATTCCGCCATAAACGCCCCTGTTGCAGTGCAAACCGATTGGGCGGGTGCTGCATCCCGGATGGGCGTTGAGGCATGCTAAGTGTGATTACCATCACACCCCGGCGGCGCGATCCGGCAGGGTCAGGCCATCGGTCAGATGCCGCGCCAGCAGCTCGCCGGCGGGGGCAAGGCCGGGGGCGCGGTGCAGGCGGATATCGGCCTCGGGCAGCGGCGGCAGGCCGTCGCGCTCGCTCAGGCGTCGCAGCTCCGGCGGCAGCAGCCCGGCCTTGACCACGGTGACGGCCAGGCCCTGGGCGGCGATCGCGGTCACAGCCGCCAGGCTGTGGCTGACGAAGGCGAGGCGCCAGGGCAGGCCGGCGGCGTCGAGCGACGCCATCGCCCAGGCCCGGAACAGGCAGCCCTGCGGATAGAGGGCGAGGGGCAGGGGCGTGCGTTCCTCGACGGCGACATCCCGGCCGGCGGCCCAGACCGCCTGCTCGCGCCGCAGGAAGGTGCCGCCGCCGTCGCCCGCCCCATGCATCGCCAGCACCAGGTCGAATCGCTCGCCCAGCCGCGGCAGCATCGGCGTGGTCAGCCCGGTCACCATCTCGACCTGGATGCGCGGATGGGCGGCGCCGAAGCCGGCCAGCAGCGGCGGCACCAGCCGGGTGCCGTAATCCTCCATCACGCCGAGCCGCACAATGCCCTCGACCTGCAGGTCGCGCAGCCGGCCCATCGCCTCGGCCGAGACCGACAGGATGCGGCGGGCATAGCCCAGCAGCACCTCGCCGGCCGGGGTCAGGCGCAAGCCGCGGCGGCTGCGGTCCAGCACCGCGGCGCCGATCGCGCCCTCCAGCCGCTGGATCTGCATGCTCACGGCCGACTGGGTCCGGTTCAGCGCCGCCGCGCCGCGGGTGAAGGAGCCATGATCGGCGACGGCGACGAAGGCGCGCAGCAGGTCCGGGTCGAGCATCCGTTGCTCCATCACGATTCGTGATTCGGCAGATCATGATTATGCGTTTCCGTGAAGTCGACCGCCGTTCCTATCCTGCGCCGCACGGTGGAGGAGGGGGCGGGCGATGGCGCGCGAAGGACTCGGTGTGGCGGCGGCGCTGGCGTCGAGCACGCTCGGCGGCACCTCCGTGGTGGCGACGCGTTCTCTGATGGGCGCGCTGGACCCGGCGACGCTGGGCGTGTTTCGCTTCGGCATCGGCTGCGTCCTGCTGCTGCCGGTGGTGCTGGCGCTACGCTCGCCCTGGCCGCCGCGGCGCGACTGGCCTGCGGTGGTGTTGCTCGGCCTCTTGTTCTTCGCCGCCTTCCCGTTCCTGTTCAACGCGTCACTGGCGCACACAACCGCGGCGCGCGGGGCGCTGGCCCTGTCGACCCAGCCGCTGCTGACCCTGGCCGTCGGCGCGGCGCTGGGGGCGGAGCGACTGACACCGCGCAAGGCCGCCGGCGTGGTCGTGACGATGGCGGGGGTGGCCCTGGCGCTCGGCACCGGCCTGGCCGATGCGCCGCCGGAGGCCTGGCGTGGCGACCTGCTGATGATCGGGGCGACGGGGTGCGCCGCACTTTATAATGTGTGGTCACGGCCTTTCGTCCGGCGGTCTTCGCCTTTGTCCTTCAGCGCCCTCGGCATGGCGGCAGGCGCCTGCGGCCTGGCCGCGCTGACGTTCGCGACCCGCCCGGCGGCGCTGCCGGCCCTGGAACCGGCGGGCTGGGCCGCCGTGCTCTATCTCGGCGTGGTCGGCGGCGCCCTGACCTTCTTCCTCTGGGTCTTCGCCCTCGGCCGCACCACCCCGACCCGGGTGGCGATCTCGGTCGCCGTCAACCCGGTGGTCGCAGCGCTGCTCGGTGTCCTCGCACTGGGCGAGCCGCTGGGCTGGCCGCTGCTGGCGGGCCTCGCCGCGGTTGCCGCCGGCATCGGGCTGGCGGCGACGGACGGCCGGCGGGTCGCCCCGGCGGCCACCGCCGCAGCGCCGGGTCCGGCCCGCCTGCCTTGAAATTGCCCCGCGGCGCGTCGGCGCGCGCACTGGACGGACGCGGCCGGCGATGCCATAGTCCGCGCCGTTCGACGGCCGGGGGCCGTCACCCGGCATGTCCTTGAGATCCATGGCCTTCGATCTGACCGAATTCGGGCTCCGCGCCTATCTCCGTTTCGTCACCTGGCGGCGTGGCCAGCTGGTCGGCCAGGACGCCCTCGGCAACCGCTACTACCGCAGCCGCAAGGTCGCCCAGGGCGGCCGCGAGAAGCGCTGGGTGGTGTTCGACGGCGGCAAGTCCGAGGCGACCCGCGTGCCGCCGGAATGGCATGGCTGGCTGCACCACACCTTCCAGGAGCCGCCGGGCGACACCAGCCCGTTCCGCCGCCCCTGGCAGCAGCCGCCCGAGGCCAACCCGACCGGCACAGGCCACGCCTATCTGCCGCCCGGCCATCCGCTGCGCGGCAGCCATCGCGCCAAGGCGACCGGCGACTACGAGCCCTGGACGCCGGCGTGACCGGGCAGGTCTGAGGAACAGCGATGCACAGGAACGTCATCGAGACGGTGATGGGTGCGGTCGTGCTGGCCGTCGCCCTGGTCTTCCTGGGATTCGCCTATACCAGCGCCAATCTCAGCTCGACCTCCGGCTACACGCTCAAGGCGCAGTTCAACCAGGCCGACGGCGTCGGCGCCGGCACCGATGTCCGGATCGGCGGCGTCAAGGTCGGTACCGTCACCAGCATCACCCTGAACCCCGACAGCTATCTGGCGGATGTCCTGCTGTCGATCGACCCGTCGGTCAAGCTGTCGCAGGACACCGCCGCGGCGATCAGCAGCGACGGGCTGCTCGGCGGCCGCAGCCTCTCGCTCAGCCCCGGCGCCCGGCCGGACGACCCGAATGGCTGGCTGAAGGATGGCGACACCATCGAATACACCCAGTCGAATCCGAGCCTGGAGCAGTTGCTCGGCCAGGTGATCTTCAGCATCGGCCAGCTCGGTGACCGCGCCAGCAGCGGCGGTGCCGCCGGCGCCCCGGGCCAGGGCCAGGCGCCGCAGGGCAAGCCCGGCGGCATGTTGGGGAATTGATCCGGACCATGCGCAGCCTTCTCGTGCTTCCCGCGCTCGCGGTGCTGGCCGCCGCGTCCCTCCCGGGCGCCGCCCAGGCCGCGGCCACGATCGACCAGCCGATCGCCGAGCTGCGCGGCCTCGACAAGATCACGGCGCGGACCCAGCCGCTCGAGGCCAAGGTCGGCGAGACGGTGCAGTTCGGCACGCTCGGCATCACCGTCCGCGCCTGCCGCAAGGCGCCGCCCGAGGACCCGCCGGAGAGTGCGGCCTTCCTCGAAATCACCGACACCCCGCCCAGCAAGCCGGCGGCCACGGTGTTCAGCGGCTGGATGTTCTCGTCCTCGCCCGGCGTCTCGGCGCTCGACCACCCGGTCTACGACGTCTGGGTGGTCAGCTGCACCGACACCTCGCCGGCGGCGGCCGCGGCCCAGCAGGAGGTCGACGAGAACGTGCCGGATGCCTCGCCGCTGCCGCTGCCGGAGATGAAGATCATCCCGCCGGCCCTGCCGCCGGGCCGCCAATAGCGGCCAGCGCAAACAGGCCGAGCACGCAGAGGAAGCCGAGCGACCAGATGTTCGAGCGCAGGCTCGGCCGGTCGGCGGCATAGGCGCCGGTATAGGCCAGCCGGAACAGGATGAAGAGGCCGGCCAGAAGGTCTGCCCAGCCCTGCGGCGCACCCCGCATCTGGGCGATGATCACCGCCGCGGCGAAGGCCGGAAACGTCTCGAAATGGTTGCGATGGGCCCAGTCCAGCCGCTGCTGCCAGCCGCTCATCCGCTCCATGTCCCGGCGCGGGGCGTGGTTGTCGATCCGCGACGTCACCTTGGCCGGCATCACGGTCAGATAGGGCAGCAGGATGGCCGCGAGGACCATCCACAGGGCAAAACTCATCGCGGCGACTCCGGCAGCGTCTGCCGCATTGTCGCTGCCCTCCACCAGGTGGTGAAGAACGATCCGCCATCGACCATTCGTCGTGTTTGCCTCTCCCGCCTGGCGGGAGAGGTCGGGCTCGCGCAGCGAGACCGGGTGAGGGCTGGCCCCGGCCTCGACAAAATCCCCTCACCCGGAGCCGCTTCGCGTCTCCGACCTCTCCCGCAAGCGGGAGAGGCAACGCAAAAGGCAGTTGCTTCGACCTGGAACCGCTATCCCACCGCCGAGATATCCTTGGCGTAGACCGGGATGGTCTCGGTCACGGCGAAGCCGTGGCGGCGGTACAGCGCCAGGGCGGCGTCGTTCACGGCCGCGACCTCCAGCGCCGCGGTGCCGGCCCCGGCCGCGTGCAGCCGGCGCAGGCTTTCGGCCACCAGGATGTCGCCCAGCCCGCCGCCACGATGGTCCGGATGGCGCCCGATCAGGGCGACGTCGCCCTCGCCGCCGGCGGTCTTGGGCAGATGCACGCGCAGGAACCCGGCGACGGCGTCGCCGCGCAGGATCAGCCCGTGTTGGTCGGGCATCGCCCGGGCACGGGCGGCGAAGCTCTCGAAATCCGGGATGCTGGCGCCGGGGACGGGCGCCATGGCGCGGCTGACGGCCTCGTGCTGGCTGCGCATCGTCGCCTCGGTCGGCGGCGACCAGACCAGGCCCTCGGGCAAAGGCGGCACCGGCGGCGGGGGCGTATCGAGCGGTCGGTGCATCACATGCATCCGGTAGGCCTCGCGATAGCCACGGGCCTGCAGCTCGGCCGCGCGGCCGGCGAACACGTCCTCGGTGCCGACCTCCAGCCGGCGCCGGGGGCCGGCGGCGGTGATCGCCTCGGCCTCATCCAGCAGGAAGGCGGCCAGCGCGTCGCCGTCGCAGCCGGGGAGCAGGCAGAGCGGCACCAGGATGGCGGCGTCGCGGCCGTTGGTGGTGGCGTCGACCACCGCGGCGACGGCGACCCGGCGGCCCTCGGCGTCGACCGCGTCGATGATGCTGCCGGGCCCCAGCACCAGGCGGGACAGGCCCCAGCGCGGCTCGAACGGCGTGGTCGGCGCCGGATGCGCCTCGATGAAGCCGATCATCGCATCGTCGATCGGGCCGTCCGGCACCGGCCGGCGGCGCAGGGGCAGGGCGGTCATGGCTCCTCCGGCCGTCGCTGCAGCAGCAGGGCCAGCTCCGGCTCCGGGTCGGCGCCGTCCCAGTCCGGCCGCAGGGCCAGGGCGGCATCCAGGCGGCGGCGATACTCGGCGCGCTCGATCTCGACCGTGCCGAAGCGGGCCAGATGGTCGGTGACGAACTGGGTGTCGAGCAGGGCGAAGCCGGCGGCGCGCAGCCGGGCGACGAGATGGACCAGCGCCACCTTGCTGGCGTCGGTGGCTCGGCTGAACATGCTCTCGCCGAAATAGGCGCCGCCCAGCGCCACGCCGTAGAGGCCACCGACCAGCGTGTCGCCATCCCAGCATTCGACGCTGTGGGCGAAGCCAGCCCGGTGCAGCGTGGTGTAGAGGGCGACGATCTCGTCGTTGATCCAGGTGTTCGGCCGGTCGGGCGAGGGCGCGGCACAGCCGGCGATCACCGCATGGAAGGCGTGGTCGGCGGTGACCTTGAAACGGCCGGCCTTGACCGTGCGGGCCAGGCGGCGCGGCACATGCACGCCGCCGAGCGGCAGGATGCCGCGCCGGGGCGGGTCGAACCAGTGCAGCTCCGGGCTGTCCGCCGATTCCGCCATCGGGAACAGCCCGGCGGCATAGGCGCGCAGCAGCAGCTGGGGCGTGACTCGAGTCATGGCCGGAACCGGATCATGGTCCCATGGATATGGGCAGCGCTCATGTCCCGTCGATAGCGGAGGGGCGGGCCTACGTCCACCCG
>NZ_JASATH010000040.1:0-47123 GCF_038440215.1 Inquilinus sp. OTU3971
GGGGGGCGCCCCCCCCCCCCCCCCCCCGTTCCGTTGATGCCGGTCCAGACCCGGCCGGCCTCCGCCGTCTTGCCGGACTGCGCCAGATACGCCAGCCGGCCGAAGGGCAGGATGCTGGCCCCGCCCGCCACGGTGTTGAACAGCGCCATCCGGTATTCCGGATTGTCCCACTGGTCGAGGCCGCGCTCCTGCAGCGCCCCAGCCTCCTCCGCGCCGCGCCAGGCGAACCAGGCTCCGGCGCCCGCCGCCACCGCCGGCGCCGCGGTGCCGCCCGAGCCGAGCACCATCGCCCCGCCCGCGACCACGCCGCCGAACAGCGCCGCCTTGTCCAGAGCCTCTTCGACATGCTCGCCGAAGCTGTCCGGCGTGCGCGGGGTCTTGCCGCTGTCCAGAACCGCATGGCCATCCTTGCCCTGCAGCTCGCCGTCGTGCGGATAGGTCATGTTGCCGGGCGGCAGCCGGTTCTCGCGTTTCCAGGTGGCGAAATCGGCGTAGCGGCCGCCCTGGTTGTCGACGAAGCGGACGGCTCCGTCCTTCCCCTCGACCCGGAACAGCGGCAGCTGCACCGCCCCGCTGCCGCTGCCGGAGAACTGCACCGGCAGCACTGTGATCTTGGCGTCGGCGCCGCCCTGGCCGCGGATCGCCGAAGCGATCTTGTCGATGGTCTTGCCGTCCTCGCCCTCATGCTTGAGACCCATCGCCTGGGCGACCCGGCTCTCCAGCGTCTCCGCCCCGGCCAGCTCCATGCCGTGGCTCTGGCCCGCCTGCAGCGCCTGGTCGGCGGCGGCCTGCGCCATCGACTTCGCCACCGCCGGCGAGGCCCAGGGGTCGCCGCCGGGCGAGCGCTGCAGAACGTCGGCCGTGATCTCGCGATGCTGCAGCACCAGGGCCAGCACCTGGCCGCGCGCCTCGGGCGTGGTCTTGCCCTGCTGCGGGAACGGCAGCTGCTCGACCACAAGCTTGCGGCCCTCCGGCGTCGCCAGGATCTCGCCCAGCCGCTCGCCCTCGCCCGGCTGGCCGAGCGCCTTGGCCAGCGCCCGGCCCATGTCCTGCGGCAGGTCCAGCGCCTCGAAATAGGTCTGTTCCCGGGACAGCGCGAATGCGCTCAGCGTGAAGGCGTCGTATGCCTTGCTATCCGGCGCATCGGCGATGGCGGAGACTACCGAGGCCAGCGCCCGCGGCTGGTGCGCCAGCATCGCCGCGAAGGCGGAGGCCTGGTCCGGCGACTGCGATCCCACCAGCTGCTGCAGCCCGGCCGCGTCCAGCCTGGCCGTGAAGTCCGGACGCTCCGAATTGTAGCCCAGCGCCAGCACCGCCGCCTCGGCATAGCTCCGGGCGGTCATCAGCTCGGGATCCATCTTCTCGTCGCCGCGCTTCCCGGCCTGCAGCTCGACCGAGCGCGCCGCCAGACGGTCCGCCACCAGCCGCGCCAGGTCCTGGTCGCCGCGCACCCGCTTGGCCAGGCCCTGCGCCGAGGACGCGCCGGCGCCCTGCCATTTGCGCAGCACCCGGTCGACCAGCCGCACCTGCTCCGCCGCCGTCAGCTCGCCGAGGTCGCTGTCGCCCTTCAAGGCCTTGGCCGCGGTCTCGGCGCCGTCATCCTTCCAGAAGCGCAGCGTGTGGTCCTTGACCTTGTCGCGAACCCACTCGTCGATCTCGCGCGCCCGCGCCGCCGGCACCGGCTTTTTCGCCCGCTCCACCGCCGAGACGAAGGTCACATCCGCACCACGGAGCTGCGGCGCCCGCTCGAACTCCCCGCGACGCAACGGCGCCAGGCTCATGCTCTTCCCCTCCCGGACCAGTCGACGCGAAACACGGTATTCCGGAAGAAGTTCCTAGCCACGAGACATTCCGGAAAGACATGGCCGAAAGCCGACATACTCGGCAAATTCGCATAGCTCCCTTGGCACGACGGCAGGCCTCGCCGGTCGGGTAATTATGTTACCTAACGCAACAATATTATCAGACTCGCCGAGGCGGCCCGGGACGGCCGCCCGGCCGCGCCCCCGCTCCCCGAGACCGGTCATGAACTGGCACCTGTACGGCACCTTCCTCGTCACCGCGGTGATCCTGAGCGTGACGCCGGGGCCGGTGAACATCCTGGCGCTGTCGCATGCGCTGGCCCTTGGCTGGGTGCGTACGGTGACGACGGTGGCGGGCGCGACGCTGGCGATCGCCATCCAGGCGGCGCTGGCGGTGGTTGGCATCGGCTCGTTCCTGGCCCTGCTGGGCCAGTGGTTCGACCTGCTGCGCTGGGCCGGCGCCGGCTACCTGGTCTATCTCGGCATCCAGCAATGGCGCGCCCGCGGCGGCATGGCGATCGAGGCCGGCGGCACGATCCCGGTCGGGCAGCGGTTCTGGAAGGGCTTCCTGATCTCAGCCACCAACCCGAAGACGCTGCTGTTCTTCCCGGCCTTCTTCCCGCAGTTCATCGACCCCGCCCTGCCGGCGACGCCGCAGCTGTCGCTGCTGGCCGCCAGCTTCACCGCGATCGGCTTCGTCGGGATTCTCACCAACGCCGTCGCCGCCCATGCGCTGCGCCGCTGGCTGCAGCAGCCTGCCCGCGCCCGGCTGTGCAACCGGCTGTTCGGCGGCGCCCTGGTCGGCATGGGCGCCTCGATGCTGCAGGGTTAGGCCAATCGGTGCAATGCAGCAAAAATCCGATATGAAGCCTTGTTTTCGTCATCCCCTTGGCCTGAAATCCAAGCAGGCACAGGGGAGTCGCCGATTTTATGCTGATCGAGCGCGAAGAGCCGCTTGACCGACTGATCGATCTGGCTCGGCGCGCCGCGGAGGGCCATGGCGGCACGGTCGTGCTCGGCGGCGAGGCCGGGATCGGCAAGACCGCGCTGCTGCAGGAGTTCACCCGGCGGCTGGGCCCCGGCCACCGCGTCCTGTGGGGCGGGTCCGAGGCGCTGTTCACGCCGCGCGCGCTGGGCCCGCTGCAGGACATGGCGCATGCCCTCGGCCCCCGGATGGCGGCGCTGCTGGACCAGACGGCGGCGCCGGAGCGGCTGTTCCCGGCCCTGCTGAACACGCTGCAGGACCTGCCCGAGACCGCCGTCCTGGTGTTCGAGGACGTGCATTGGGCCGACAATGCGACGCTCGACCTGGTGAAGTATCTCGGCCGCCGCATGCCGGTGCTGCGGGCGCTGCTGGTGCTGAGCTACCGCAGCGACGAGGTCGGCCCCGACCATCCGCTGCGGCAGGTGCTGGGCGACCTGCCGGCGACGGCCGTCCGCCTGGCCATGCAGCCGCTGTCGCCCGAGGCGGTCGCCGCGCTGGCCCGGGCTGCCGGCCGTTCCGCCGCCGAACTGCACCGGATCACTGCCGGCAACCCGTTCTTCGTCACCGAGCTCTTGGCCAGCCAGGACGCCGCGCCGGCCAGCATTCCAGGCAGCATCCCGGCCTCGATCCGCGACGCTGTGTGGTCGCGGCTGTCGCGCCTGGCGCCGGAGGAGCGCGAGGCGCTGGAGACGATCAGCATCGTGCCCGGCAGCGTCGAGCCCTGGCTGGCGCGGGCGCTGCTGGGCGCCAGGGCCGACGCCGCGGTCGACCGCTGCATCGGCCGCGGCATGCTGCTGCGCGACGGCCAGGGCGCGGTCGGGTTCCGCCACGAGCTGGCGCGGCTGGCCACGCTCGACCAGCTGTCCCCGGCCGCGCAGCAGTCGCTGCACGCCCGGGTCGAGGCGGCCATGGCCTATGCCCCAACCGCGCTGGCCGGCGCCCTGCTGCCGCGCCAGGTGCACCACGCCGCCGCGGCGGATGACGGCGCCCGGGTGCTGGACCTGGCGCCGCAGGCGGCGGCCCAGGCCTCGCGCCTCGGCGCCCATCACCAGGCCGCCGCGCATCTGGCGACCGCCCTGCGCTATGTCGAGGAGGCGCCGAAGGCGGTGGCGGCGCAGCTGCATGAGGACTGGGCCAACGAGGCCGGGCTGGCGCTGCGCATCGACGACACGGTGATCGAGGCACGGCAGCACGCCATCGCGCTGTGGCGCGAGCTGGGGCGCATGGACAAGGTCGGCCTCAACCTGCGGGCGCTGGCGCGGCTGCTGTGGTCGCGCGGCGAGGTGCGGCAGGCCGGCGACTGCGTCGACGAGGCGCTGCGCGAGCTGGAACGCCTGCCGCCGGGGCCTGAACTGGCCATGGCCTGCAGCGTGCGGTCGCAGCTGCACATGCAGCAGAGCCATGTCGATGAGGCGGTCGAATGGGGCCTGCGGGCGATCGCGCTGGCCGACCGGCTGGGCGATGTCGAGACCCGGGTGCACGCGCTCAACAACGTCGCCACCGCGCTGCTGTTCGTCGACCGCCCGGGCGGGCTGGAGATGATGCAGGAGAGCCTGGCCCTGGCCCTGGAGCACGGCTTCCACGAGCACGCGGCCCGGGCCTATATGAACCTCGCCGAGTATGCGGTGGTGTTCAAGGATTTCACCCTGGCCGAGCGGGTGCTGGCCGAGGGCATCGCCTTCGAGACCCGGCACGATCTCGATTCCTGGACCCATTACCAGGTCGGCTGGCAGGCCCGGCTGCGCCTGGAGCAGGGCCGGTTCCGCGAGGCCGAATCGATCGCCGGCGGCGTCGTCGGCCTGGACCTGCTGGCGCCGACGATCCGCCTGCCCGCCCTGATCGTGCTGGGCCGGGTGCGGATGCGGCTGGGCGAGGCGGATGCCCCTGCCCTGCTGCAGCAGGCGTTGCGGCATGCGCTGGAGACCGGAGACCTGCACCTGATCGCGCCGGTGCGCTTCGCCCTGATCGAGGCGGCGTGGCTGGCGGGCGATCTCGCCGCCGCCCAGGAGCAGCTGGCGGCCGTGGCGGCGATGGATCTCGACAGCTTCGACCCCTGGGCGCTGGGCGAGCTGGCCGTGTGGTGGCGGCGCTGCGAGATGACGGCACCCCTGCCCCAGGCGACGGCCCGGGCCCCGGCGCCGCGGGCGGCCGAGCTGGCCGGCGATCCGGCGAAGGCCGCGGCGGAATGGACGCGTCTCGGCCTGCCCTATGAGGCGGCGCTGGCCCTGACCCAGGTCCACGGCGGCGAGGCCGGGCCGGCCCTGGCCCGGGCCGTGGCGATGCTGGAGGAGATCGAGGCGCGGCCCGCCGCCCTGCTGGCCCGCAGGGCGGCGCAGCGCCTGGGCGTGGCCGACCAGCTACCCAGGGCGCGCCGCGGCCCTTACGCCGCCGCCCGCCGCCATCCGCTCGGCCTGACCCAGCGCGAGTTGCAGGTGTTGCGCCTGCTGGCCCAGGGCATGGGCAACCAGGACATCGCCCGGCGGCTGGTGCGGTCGCCCCGCACCGTCGAACACCATGTCTCGGCGGTGCTGGGCAAGCTGAACGCCAGCAGCCGGATGGATGTGGTCCTGCGCCTGCACAGCGAGCCCTGGCTCCTCTCCGCCGGCGAAAACTAGGTAGCCTCCCCCGCGAAAATTGGGCGGGCGCACCGAAGCGCGGCCGCCGCACGGCGCCTACGGTGTCTCTCACGGCGCCGCCCCCGAACCATGCCGGACCTCGACGCAGGGCGGACAACGCGTCGAGCACAAAAAGGCACAGGTCATGGCGGGCATCGATAGCGCTGCGGATCTCGACTACTCCCTGACGATGAACGCCGGCCTGGCCGCCGTCCTCTCGACCCGGGCGATCGGCGCGGAGGCCCTGGCGGGCGACGATGACGACGAGGGGGAGGCCCCCGCCGCCCGGCACCGCGAAACCGGGGACAGCGGCATCGAGGATCTGCTGGACTGGCTCGACCTCGGCGTGATCATCGCGGATGCGGCGGCCCGGCCGATCCGGCTGAACCGCCGCGCCGGGACGATCGTGGCCCGGAAGGATGGGCTGTACGCCACGCCCTTCGGCATCACCACGGCCATCCCGGAGGAGACCGGCCGGCTGCGGCAGGCCATCGCCAAGGCCGCGAAGGGCGGGGCCCGGCTGCGGCTGTCACGCCCATCGGGAGCCCCGCCACTGCTGGTGACCGTGATCCCGGTCGGCGGCGGCCCGCTGGTGGCCCTGTTCGTGATGGATCCCGACATCGCCGGCACGCCGTCGCCAGCCCTGCTGCAGGAGCTGTTCGGCCTGACCGCGGCCGAGGCCGTGTTCGCCGCCGAGATCAGCCGCGGCGACGGGATGCAGGCGGTGGCCGAGCGCCTGTCGATCGCCCCGACCACGGCGCGGACGCATCTGACCCGGATCTTCGAGAAGACCGGCACCCGCCGCCAGGCCGAGCTGGTGCGGCTGCTGATGCAGTGCGACCGGCTGGCGCCGGCCGCGGGCGTCACACCGGCCGGCGGCTGGCGGCCGTCCGCCCGCGACCAG
This sequence comes from Inquilinus sp. OTU3971, assembly GCF_038440215.1. Taxonomy (NCBI): domain Bacteria; kingdom Pseudomonadati; phylum Pseudomonadota; class Alphaproteobacteria; order Rhodospirillales; family Rhodospirillaceae; genus Inquilinus; species Inquilinus sp. OTU3971. The sequence continues at coordinate 6,307 of NZ_JASATH010000040.1, forward strand.
CGCACCCCGGCCCGGGCCGCCCGGGTCAGCTCCTGAGCGGCATCCAGATCTCGACCAGGCCGGTGCCGATCCAGGGATCGAAATCGGCGCTGTAGCGCTCGAAGCTCGGCGCGTCGGCGAAGGCGTGGCCGGATTGCGGCAGCCAGCGGGTCCAGATGGTGTAATGCGTCGCCCGGATCCGCGAGATGTGGCCGCGATGGCTGAACACCGCGTAGCGCTGGGCCGGGATGCGCACCCGGGCGAACTCCGCCGGCAGCTCGTCGAAGCTGGCGACCTCGACCCCGGCGATGTAGTCGAAATTGCCGGCATCGTCGGCGTTGCAGCAGACGCCGTAGGCGGCGTCGCCGGCCTGGTTCGGCACATGGCCGATCTGCGGCCCGAAGCGCTGCCACAGCGCCGGGATGCCTTCATTCGTCTCGAAGGTGTAGCGGCCGCCCAGCCCGGCGACGAGCAGGGTCTTGCGGGTCTCGAAGCGCGGGGCTTCGAGGTCGATGATCAGGGATTCGTCCATCCGGATCGGCTCCACCAGAGCGAGGTTGTCGACATGGCCCTGGCCGCGCACCAGCTCCGGCGTCAGGCCGAACTGGTCGCGGAAGGCCCGGGTGAACGCCTCGTGGGAGCCGTAGCCGGCGTCGAGCGCCACCGCCAGGATGTCGGAGGCACCGGCCGCCAGCACCCGCGCCGCCTCGGTCAGGCGGCGGCCGCGGACATAGCGCATCACCGACCGGCCGGTGGCCACGCCGAACAGCCGGCACAGATGGAACCGGGACACGCCGGCAGCCTCGGCGATGGCGTCGAGCGTGACCTCCGCCGAAAACCGGTTCTCGATGAACCAGACCGCCCGCTCGACCACGCCCATGCCCCTCTCCCGCTGCATTCGCCGGCACTGTGCCGATGGCGGACGCCGCTTGTTTGATCGCGATTGCGCTGCGATCAGCCCAGGGCGCCGACCAGATACTCGACCAGCTGGCCCGCGGCCCGATCCGGCCGGCCGGGCTTCGCCAGCAGCGCCAACTCGGATTCCGCCGGATCGGGGAAGCCGTCCGGCGCCCCCAGCCGGCGATGGTCCGGCAGCACCGCGTCCTCGGCCAGGATGCTGATGCCGAGGCCCGAGGCGACCGCCGCCTGCACGCCGATCAGCCCCTGGCTGGAATAGGCCACCCGCCAGCGGCGGCCGAGCGCTTCCAGCGCGGCGATGGTGCGGTCGCGATAGATGCAGCCCGGCGGGAACAGCGCCAGCGGCAGCGGGTCGGCGTCGATGTCGGCCTCGCGCCCGGCGACCCAGACCAGCCGCTCCGGCCACCGCGCCAGGCACCGCCCGTCGCCGGCGTCGCGCTTGACCAGCGCCAGGTCGAGCTCGCCGGCGGCCAGCAGGCGGCGCAGCTCGGCGCTCCAGGCGCTGGTGGTGTCGAGCCGGATGCGCGGACACTGCCGGGCGAAGCCGGACAGGAGGTCGGTCAGCTTGCGGCCGGCGAAATCCTCCGGCACGCCGAGCCGCACCACCGCGGCCCGGCCGGGATTGGCCAGAGCGTCCCGCGCCTCCAGCGAGATCCCCAGCAGCCGCCTTGCATAGCCGATCAGCAGCTCGCCCTCTTCGGTCGGCACCGCGGCGGCGCCGCTGCGGTCGCGGTCGAGCAGCCGGTGGCCGAGATCCTGCTCCAGCCGGCGGATCTGCTGGCTGACGGTCGATTGGCTGCGATGCACCCGCTCGGCCGCGCGGGTGAAGCCGCCGGCGTCGACCACGGCGACGAAGGTGCGGAGCAGGTCGAGATCGAACATGGTCGATATTTACACTTTCGATAAGGATCAGTCGATAATTTCGTTTCCCAATAAGAAACGCGGGCGCGATACCGGGGCTACACCAGCGGAGTTCCCATCATGCTGTCCGGACCGCGCCCGGCCTGGGTCACCTTCGATTGCTACGGCACCCTGATCCAGTGGGACGAGGGGCTGCGCGAGGCGGTCCGCACCATCCTGGCCGGCAAGGCCGGGGCGGTCGATCCCGACCGGCTGATCACGACCTATGACCGGCACGAGCACGCGATCGAGCAGGCCGAACCGCACCGCCGCTTCCGCGACATCGCCGGCACCGCGCTGCGGCTGGCGATGCAGGATCTCGGCGTCGCCTCGGACGAGCGCGACGCGGCGATTCTGACCGGCGCGATCAGCCGGATGCCACCCTTCCCCGAGGTGGGCCCGGCGCTGGCGGCGTTGAAGACGGCCGGCTTCCGCCTGTGCATCATCTCCAACACCGATGACGACGTCATCGCCGGCAATGTCGCCCAGCTCGGCGGTCATATCGACCGGGTGGTCACGGCGCAGCAGGCCGGCGCCTACAAGCCGTCGCGCCGGATCTTCGAGCACGCGCACCGGGTGCTGGGCGTGGCCAAGGACGAGGTGGTGCATGTCTGCGCCAGCCCGCATCTCGACCTGGTCGCGACCCGCGCGCTCGGCCTGCGCGACGTCTGGATCGACCGCGGCACCGGCCGCCGCCCGGCCGACGGCTATGCGCCCGACGCGGTGCTTCCGACCCTGGACGGGGTGCCCGGCTTGTTCAAGGATGCCGGTTGGTCCTAAGAGGCCTCTGATCCCCTTCGCCCGACAGGAGACTTCGCCATGGCCCATGAGCTGCAAGCCGCCGACCCGTCCCGGCTCTCGAATATCGGCGAGATCGACTGGGCGGCGCTGCGCCAGGCCCGGATCGACCTGGCCGCCTGCTTCCGCATGGCCGCGCGGCTGGGGCTGGAGGAAGGCATCTGCAACCATTTCTCGGCCATGGTCCCCGGCCGGGACGACCTGTTCCTGGTCAACCCCTACGGCCTGGCCTTCGCCGAGGTCACGACCTCCAGCCTGCTGGTCTGCGACTTCCACGGCAATGTCATCGACGGCGACGGCAAGCCGGAGGCGACCGCCTTCTACATCCATGCCCGGCTGCACAAGCAGGTGCCGCGGGTGCGTGCCGCCTTCCACACCCATATGCCGAACGCCACGGCGCTGAGCATGGTCGAGGGTCAGCCGCTGGTCTGGGCCGGGCAGTCGGCGCTGAAATTCTACGGCCGCACCGCGGTCGACGACGCCTATAACGGGCTGGCGCTGGACGAGGCCGAAGGCGACCGCATCGCCGCGACGCTGGGCGACGCCGACATCGTCTTCCTGCGCAACCACGGCGTGATGGTGTGCGGCCCGACCATCGCCGAGGCCTGGGACGACCTGTACTATCTCGAGCGCGCCGCCGAGGTGCAGGTCAAGGCGCTGAGCACCGGCCGGACGCTGCGTCCGGTGCCGGCCGAGATCGCCCGGCGGACCTATCAGCAGATGCGCGAGGGCGACGCCGAGAGTGCCCGGCTGCATCTCGAAAGCATCAAGCGCCAGCTGATGCGCCAGGACCCGGCTTTCGCCGCCTGACACCGCTGATGGGGGGAAGCCGCGATGACCGACGACCGTCCGCCGCTGGGCTGGAGGAGCCGTCTGATCCATTCCGAGGCCAGGGCGCCCGGCGGCTTCAAATCATTGGCAACGCCGGTGTGGCGCGGCTCGACCGTGGTGTTCGACCGGCTGGCCGACGCCCGCGACGACTGGGACGGCGGCTACAGCTACGGCCTGTACGGCACGCCGACGACGATCGAGCTGGCCCGGCGGATCGCCGAGCTGGAGGGGGCGCGGCACAGCTTCATGGTGCCGGGCGGCCAGGCCGCCATCGCGCTGGTGTTCCTGGCGATATGCCGCGCCGGCTCGCATGTGCTGGTGCCGGACAGCGCCTATGGCCCGACCCGGGAATTCGCCCTGGGCCTGCTGGCGAAGCTGGGGGTCGATGTCGAGACCTACCCCGCTTTGGCCGGGGCGGAGGTCGAGGCGCTGATCCGGCCCGAGACCGCGCTGCTGTGGTGCGAGAGCCCGGGGTCGATCACGATGGAGGTGCAGGATGTGCCGGCCCTGGCCGCGGCGGCGCACCGGCACGGCGTCAGCGTCGCCATCGACAACACCTACGCCGCCGGCATCCTGTTCGACGCCTTCGCCCGTGGCGCGGATATCAGCGTGCAGGCGCTGACCAAATATGTCGGCGGCCATAGCGACCTGCTGCTCGGCACGGTCTCGGTCGGCGACGACAAGCACCGGCAGGCGATCGGCGATGCGCACCGGCTGCTCGGCATGGCGGTGTCGCCGGATGATTGCAGCCTGGCGCTGCGCGGGCTGCAGACGCTCGGCGTCCGCCTCGACCGGCTGGAGCGCACCGCCCTGGCGGTTGCCGGGTGGCTGGCCGGACGGCCCGAGGTCGAGGCCGTGCTGCACCCGGCCCTGCCCTCCTGTCCAGGCCACGAGACCTGGCGCCGCGACTTCAAGGGCTCGTCCAGCGTGTTCTCGATCGTGTTCGGGCCGGAGCGCGACGAAGCCTTTGTCACCCGCTTCGTCGAGGCGCTGCGTCTGTTCAAGCTCGGCTACAGTTGGGGCGGCGCCACCAGCCTGGTGATGGCCTATCGCAGCATCCCCCGCCTGGGGACCGACTATGCCGGCCGGCTGGTCCGGCTGAATGTCGGGCTGGAGGACGAGGCCGACCTGATCGCCGACCTCGACGCCGCCCTGCGGCAGGCGGAGGAATAAAGCGCCGGGCTCGATCGTCCCTGGTCTGAGGGGCGTCCGTCTGGACAGGCGCCCAGAGAAGGGGATTGATCGAGATGAGCATCAGACGACGCATCCTCGTGCCCGCACTGACCGCCCTGGCGGTGCTGGCCACCGCCGGGCCGGCCCTGGCCCATCACAAGCCCTGGCATGGCGGCGGACCGCCCTGGGCCCGGCCCTATCACGGCCATGGCTACTATTATGCGCGGCCGCGGCCGCCCGTCGTCGTCTATGAGCGGCCGTACTACTATGGACGGCCCTACTATTATCGCCGGCCGGCGCCGGTCTATGTCGAGCCCCCGCCCTACTACTACGCCCCGACCCCGGGCATCACCATCAACATCCCGCTGCGGTTCGACTGAGTGGGCCGCGCACAGCACAGATCCGCCGGCAGGACGAGGCCGTGCCGGCGGCGAATCCGGTCGGGATCGTCAGTCGAACGGGCGGAAGCCTTCGCGGGCGAGGGCCAGGTCATGGTCGTCGACCACGCCGTTGCCGTCGACGTCCAGATTGGTCGTCTCCCAGTCGCCGGCCGGGCCGGTGCCGGGCTTGACCTGCTCGATCCGGTCGGCGAGCTCGGCCTCGAGCGCGTCGATCAGGTGCGGGTCCGCCAGCGGATCGGCCTTGAGATCGGCGATCCGCTCCTGCAGGGCGCGGATGCCCGTCTCCTGCGGCGTGCCGAAATTGGCCTGCATGGCGCCGACATTGGCGCCGTAGCCGAGCTCCTTGGCCAGGCCGACCATGGTGGAGACACGCGCGCCGTGATTGCGGAACGGCCCGTTGCCGACGGTCGGCGACCAGCCGGAGCCGATCAGCGCGTCGGTGGTGTCGTCGTCGAGCGAGATGGTGTCGACCTTGCCGACGGACTTGCCCTTGGACTTGCCGCTGTTGCCGGGGCTGTCCGTATCGTCGTCGGCGCTGCCGACGCCGGTTCCGTTGCCGGTGCCCTTGGACTTGCCGCTGTTGCCCGGCCCGTCGCCGCTGTCTCCGGAATTGCCGTTCCCGTTGCTGCTGCTCTTCCCGCCAGCGTTGCCGTTGCCGTTGTTCCCGCCTTTGTCGCCCCCGTTTCCGTTCCCGCCGCCGTTGCCTCCGCCGTTCCCGCCGCCGTTCCCGCCGCCGTTCCCGCCGCCGTTGCCCCCGCCATTCCCGCCGCCGTGACCGCCGCCATTGTCCTTGACGGTGAGGAACTGCGGCTTGGAGACGTCCTTGAGATCCCCCCAGGCGGCGGCACTCGCCGCAGTGGCATAGAGCAGTCCGAAGGCGGCCACGATGGGCAGCGTCGCAGCAGAACGGATACGCATGGGGAACTCCCGAACCGTGATGTCGAAGCGGGCCGCGACGGCCCGTGTCACAACTCTGACGTCCGGGTCGCCGCGATCATTCCACGGAATCGCGCAAAAATATTCAGACCTGGGCGAGGACGACAGGCCTTGTCGCACGTTAATACGTCGGCGCGGACGGATGATTCGCAACAGCAGGGTGGTAATATGTCCGATCCGGCGGAGCATGTGAGGGGGGCGCTGCTGGCCTCGCTGCCGCGGCTGCGCGCCTTCACCCGTGGGCTCACCGGCTCCGCCCCCGAGGGCGACGACCTGCTGCAGGCCACCTGTGAGCGAGCGCTGGAGCGGGCCCATCAGGCCGCCGCGGCCGCCACCCTGCAGGGCTGGATCTTCCGCATCGCCTACAACCTGCATCTCGACCGGCTGCGGGCCGGGCGCCGCCGCGGCGACATGGCCGAGCCGGTCGATCCGGACACGCTGCCGGGCGGCGATGCCGAGGCCGAGGTCGAGGCGACGCTGATGCTGGCGGCGGTGCAGCGGGCAATCGACCGGCTGCCGGAGGAGCAGCGCAGCGTGCTGCTGCTGGTCTCGGCCGGCGGCCTCAGCTATGCCGCCGCGGCCGACGCGCTGGACGTGCCGGTGGGCACGGTGATGAGCCGGCTGCACCGCGGCCGCCAGGCGCTGCAGCACCTGCTGTCGCGGCGCCCGGCCGCCGCCATGGCCAGGGCGGCCCGACGGTGATGGAGGCGACCGTGACGATCGATACCGACTGGATCGCCGGATATGCGGACGGCACGCTGGACCCGGAGCGCCGCCGGCTGGTCGAGGCGGCGCTGGCCCGCGACCCGGACCTGGCCGCGACCTTGCGGCACGAACGCGAGATGGCTGCCCTGCTCGCCGCCGCCTACCCGGCCGTGGAGGAGCCGCTGCCGCCGGCCCTGGCCAGGCTGCTGGCGCCGCGACCCGCAGCGATGCCTCAGGTGCCGCGACGCCGCCCGGCCGCCCGGTGGCTCGGGGCGATCGCGGCCGCCGTGGCGCTGCTCGCCGTCATCGGCGGCGGCTGGACCGCGCTGCGCGTGATCGACAGCCTGGAGGACCGGGTCGCCCGGATCGAGACGGCGGAGCAGGTCCGCCTGGCCGCCCAGCAGGCGATCGATACTCGGCGGGCCGAGGTGCTGGAGCAGGCGCCGAACGGCATCGAGACGCCGTGGCGTGACGGCGCCTCCACGGGCCGGGTCCGCCCGGTCTCGACCTTCATCGACGCCTCCGGCCGCTTCTGCCGCGAGTTCGTCGAGGCGATCGAGGGGCCGGACGGCCCGCGCAACGGCGGCGGCATCGCCTGCCGCGTCGGCCAGGGCGACTGGCGCATCTGGTGGCCCGACGGCAAGGACAGCGGCCAGGCGCTGTAGCCCGGCCGCCTCGCGCTCAGTTCCCCACCGGCCGGGCGTCCGAGACGAAGGGGCGGTACTGGAACAGCCAGGTCTCGGACGCCACCTTGTCGCCGGCCTTGAGGAACAGCCGCATCTCGACCGGGTCGTCGCCGTCGACCGCCAGGTCGAACTGGACCCGCCAATGGCCCGGCACGTCGTCCGGCACCGCCTCCATCAGGGTGTAGGAGGAGAAGGTGCCGCGCGAGGCCCAGAACACCGGCTCCGGCTTGACCCCGAAGGGCAGGTCGGTCAGCGGGCCGCCGAGGAACTCGACCATGAACTTGCGCACCCCTTCCGGGCGCGGCTGGCCGGGCTGGCCGCCGCGGCCGAGGCGCGTCGCCACCACCCGGGCCAGCGGCGTCGGGTACGGCTCATCCGCCAGCCAGTGCAGGCGGTAGGCGAAGGGCAGCTCGTCGCCGGCCTTGGTCGGCGCCTCCGGGTGCCAGTAGGCGACGATGTTGTCGTGGATCTCGTCGTCGGTCGGCAGCTCGACCAGCTGCACCTGGCCGCGGCCCCAGTCGCCCAGCGGCTCGACCCAGGCCGAGGGACGCAGATGGTAGCGCACGCCGTCCTCGTAATGGTCGAAGTTGCGGTCGCGCTGCAGCAGGCCGAAGCCGCGCGGCGACTGGTCGGAGAAGCTGGAGACGACGATCCGCGCCGGGTTGTTCAGCGGCCGCCAGATATGCTCGCCGCCGCCGGTCCACATCGCCAGCCCGTCGCTGTCATGCACCTCCGGCCGCCAGTCGATCGCGGTCTTCTTGACCGTCTCGGAGTACCAGTACATCGAGGTCAGCGGCGCCACGCCCAGCCGTTCGACCGGCTGGCGCAGGAACAGCGTGGTGTCGACATCCATCACCACGCCGGCGGTGCGGCGCATCAGGAAGCGGTAGGCGCCGGTCAGGCTGGGGCCGTCGAGCAGGGCGTAGACCGTCACCGCATCGGCGTCGGAATTCGCCGGCTCGAACCAGTAGCCGATGAAGTCCGGGAACTCCTCCGGCCCGCCCGAGCCCGGGGTGATGGTGATGCCGCGGGCAGACAGGCCGACCTGGCCGAGTTCGCCCTTGGCGCGGAAATAGGAGGCGCCGAGGAAGGCGACCCAGGGCTCCTCGGTCTTCCAGTCGCCCTTGTCCTTGGCCTCCTGGATCCAGAAGCCGGCGAAGGCCGAGGGCTCTGGCGCCAGCTTGGCGGCGGGACTGTCCGGGCCGACGGTGAAGTATTGCGGGTCGTAGGTGATCTCGCGCGCCGTGCCGGCGGCGGGGTCGACCGCATGCATCTTCACGGTCTTCGGGAAGAACCGCCCGACATGCTGGAAGGTGACCGGGTAGGCGCCGGGCTGGCCGTCGCCGTAGAGGGCGTATTCCGGCTTGTACTTCAGCTTGCCATGGGCGTCGTAGTCGATCGACTCCACGATCGCCGGATCCGGCCGCGGCGGCGAGGCGTAGGGCGCGGCGGCGAGGGCGCGGGCCCGGCTCTTCAGCCAGTCATAGGAGAACGGCGCGGCCTCGCCGTAGCGCAGCCCGGCCGGCGGTGCGGCCAGGGCGGAAGCCCCTCCGAACATCCCGAACAACTGGGTGGCAGCGGCCAGCTTCAGCAAGCTACGGCGGTCGAGCATCCGTCTCTGTTCCCTCGATGAGACACCGCGGCCGCCCCGCCCCGCACCGCGGCCGGTCGCCGCGAGGGTGCCGTCCGGCCGCTTCGCAAGGGCGCGACCATAGCAATCCCGCCGTTGCGATGCCACTGGCGACCGCCCGGCCTTGCCTGGACCGCCGTCATCCCACTGCCGGCAGGGCCGGATCGATCCCGGTCATCGCGACCGAGACGTCCCAGAGCCGCCGCGCCAGCCCGGGATCCTGCGCCTGCGCGGTCTGCAAGGCCTCGCCGGAGACGCCCCTGAATTCCCGGAAGCCGGTCGGCCCGTAATAGCCGCCGGGGATCACGGGGCCGGTCGCCGCCTGCAGGGCGGGCCAGGCGCCCATCGCGGCGCTGTTGAGAAAGAGCCTGACCAGCGGCAGCAGGATCCGGAGCGCCCCCATATGGCGTCCCAGGTCGGTCGCCGCGACGCCCGGATGGCAGCCCACCGCCGTGACCGGCGCGCCCGAGGCCCGCAGGCGGCGGTCCAGCTCGAAGAAGAACAGCGCATTGGCGAGCTTGCTGGCGCCGTAGCGTCGGAATCGGTCGTAGCCCTTCTCGGCATTGAGATCGTCCCATTCGAGCGTCGCCCCCCGATGGGCGACGCTCGAAGTCACGACCACCCTCGCCCCCTCGGTCTCGGCCAGTTTGGGCAGGAGCAGCGCGGTCAGCGCGAAGCAGCCCAGATGGTTGACGCCGAGCTGCAGCTCGAAGCCCTGCTTCGTGCGCGTCAGGGGCGGGACCATCACGCCGGCATTGTTGATGAGGGCGTCTATCCGCGGCTCACGGACCGCCAGATCCGCCGCCGCGCGGACGCTGACGAGGTCCGCCTGGTCGAGCGGCAGGACGGCGAGGTCGGCCCTGGGGCTCGCCCGGCGGATCCGCGCCATCGCGGCCTCCGCCTTCGCCTGGTCGCGGCAAGCCAGCAGCACCCGCGCCCCACGCGCGGCGAGCACGCGCGACGCTTCGAAGCCGAGGCCGGTGTTGGCCCCGGTGACGATGAAGCACTTGCCCGACTGGTCGGGCACATCGGCTTCGGTGAAGCCATTGCGGTCCGGCATCTCACTTCCCTTCATTGAGTGAGTCCACGCTCATTAACGAAGCAAATCGATCAGGCGGCCGAGCCCTTCCAGAACAGGTCGAAGCCGGCCTGGCGGATCGATTCGCGGTCCTGGGGTTTCGCGGTGATCGCGTCCATGGCGATCTCCGCCAGCCCGAGCAGGACCACATCGATGTAGAACGGCATCCGGGCCGGGTCGCCGTGCCCGGCGAGGCATTGTTCGACCATGGCGCGCGCCTCGCGGAACTGGACGTCGAAGCGCCGCAGGACATCGGCGCTGATGCGGCCCGACACCTTGAGCTGGCGCAGCGCCTTGCGCCGGACCGGATTGGCCAGCCCCCAGTCGATCAGCCGGTCCCAGAGGTACCGGACACGGTCGCGCGGATCGCCATCCGGGAGACCGGCGGCGAGCACCGCCCCGGCGAGATCGGTCTCGATCTCGAGGAACAGCTGGTTCAGCAAGTCGTCCTTCGTCGGGAAATAGGTGAACAGCGTGCCCTCGGCGACGCCGGCGATCTTGGCGATCTTGGCGGTCGAGGCGCCGAGACCCTGCGCGGCGATGAGCTCGGCGGCGGCGGCCAGGATGGCGTCGCGCTTTTCTTCACTGAGGGGACGGGCCATGATCCAGAAATGAGTGAGCGGTCGCTCAATTATATGGAACAGATCGCCGTCCGTTCAAGAGATGTGTCCGAAGCGGGCGCGAGTCCCGCCGGCGACGGTGAAGGACACGCGTTCGGCCGACCACACCGCGCTGGAGAAGCAGAACGGAACCCCGTCGAGATCGGCATCGACCTTGTCCACGACCATGACGGGGGGGAAGGATTTCGGTTGCCGGAGGAGGCGGGCCTACTCCGGCGTCGGCATCCGTGCTGGATCGAGGTCGACACCCGCTCATAGTCGTCGATGCCATAGCTGGCCAATGCGGCCGTGATCGTCGCATGCGCGCGGCGAGCCTCGTCGAACCCCGGAAACCGTTCGGCCGGGTAGACGGAATCCCCGAGCTCGACCGGCACTCCGTCGGGCGTCATCAGGCCGCGGCGATCTCCATCGCCAGCGCGTCCCCCAACTGGTGCCAGAGGACGCTGCCGGGCCTGCGCTCGGTCGCGGTCACGACCGCGCCTCAGACGCGTTTCTCGAACCGGAACAGCAGCTTGTGGTCGGCGGCATAGGTGATCGCGTCGATGATGCTGGGATAGTAGGACCGGTCCTTGGTCGCGGGGATGAAGCCGTCATAGCCGAAGCGCTTCACCGAGACGGCGAATCCGGCCGCGGCGAAGGCGTCGATGAAGTCCTGGGGGGCGTGGTCCTGCACCGGCGCGTTGCTGGCGGCACCGATCACCTCCCGCCACCGCGGCCAGAGCGGGTTTTCGGTGTGGCAACCGGTGACCGCGTAATAGACTCCGCCGTCGCGCAGCGCGTCGAACATGCCCCTGGCATGGCCCGCCAGGTCGGGCAGCAGATAGATCACCTCGTAGCTGAAGGCGATGTCGAAGCTGTCCGCCCACGGCGCCAGGTCGGTCGCCACGTGGAACTGGAGCGGCAGGTCGCCCGTGGCGGCGGCCGCCGCCGCGATCGAGTCCGAGGCGATGTCGATGCCGACGGCGCGGCGAAACGGCCGCAGCGTGTGCAGCAGGCGCAGGAAACCGCCCCGGTTGCAGCCGAAGTCCAGGACCGTCCGGGTCGTCAGGTCGCGGTCCGGCAGCGTCTCGATGAAATGGCGCCACAGCGGGGCGTGCGAAGGACCCATCGCGGCCTCCTTCTGCGGGTCGCTGTGCCAGGTGGCGTAGGCAGGGGCGGTCATGACCTGTCCTTGGTGTCGGGCGGAATGCACCGACCCTACACTTTGGATGTGACATGCGGGCAAATTCGTCCGGACGACCCAACCGATTTCGGCATGCATTCGCGGGATCGACGGCATCCCGGGCCGAACCTACAGTGGCGGCCCTCGACACCTTCGAGCCTGCCCCGGAGCCGCCCCATGGACAGCCGCCTCGACCGCATGATCGCCCGCCTCACCACCCAGCGCCGGGCGCTGGAGCTGGCGGCGGAGGAGGTTCGTGGCCTTGCCGGCCCGGTGCTGGAGATCGGCCTGGGCAAGGGCCGCACCTACAGCCATCTGCGCAAGCTGTTCCCGGAGCGCCGGATCATCGCCTTCGATCGCGACCTGCACGCCCCGGCAGATGCGGCGCCGGCCGGCGCCGACCTGGTGCTGGGCGATTTCCGCGAGACCCTGCCCGCCCTGTCCGGCCGGACTCCGTGGGTCCCGGCAGCCCTGGCGCATGCCGATTTCGGCAGCGAGGACCGCGCCCGCGACGCCGCCCAGGCCGGCTGGCTGGCCGGGCTGATCGACCCGCTGATGGCGCCTGGCGGCCTGGTGGTCAGCGACCGGCCGCTGCAGGCCCCGCGCTGGACCGCCCTGCCCTTCGCTACACCGGATTGGTCCTATTTCCTGTGGCGAGTCGGCTGAAGCTGCTTCGGTCGATCCTTGCAACCGCAGCCGCATATCGGCGCTGCAACACACCCATGCGGGATCAAGAACGGCCGGAAGGTATTCCATCCTACCTTCGTCCGAATCCCGGGCGGTCCTCGGCAGCGGTTTGCAGGAGATAGAGCAAGATGAGCATCCGTTCGCTCGATGGGATCCGTCGCGGTCCTGATGCCAGTCGGGGGAACGGCCGGCCGGAGAGCGATTGGCAGAAGGCGGTGCGCCAGGCGTTGCAGCACCGCGCCGAGATCGACGGCAAGAAGCCGGAGCTGCGTCCGGACGAGGAGGCCCGCCCGATCCACCAGGGCGACACGCTGTGGGAGCTGTTCGACGGTGATCTGGACAAGGCCGGCGAGCACAACCCGCAGGTCGTCCCGGACCGGTTGCGCGTGGGCGATCCCATCTTCGTCGAGAAGACCGTCGTCGAGACGCCGGAGCCGACGCCCTACGCGCCGAGCTACGACCCGAAGACGCAGCCGGAGCTGGCCTTGCGGGCGGATCTCCTGGCGCGCTATCTGGGCGGGACGGCGAACGGCAAGGAGCGGCCGACGCCCGAGGCGGCCTATGGGGTCTCCACCGACAAGCTGGCCGAGACCATGGCCGACGGCAATCCGCTCGACCAGGCCGCCTTCGTCAGCATGTATGGCGGCAAGGATCCGCTGACCGGCAAGACGCGCAAGCCGCTGTGGGAGGAGATGGGACTGTCCCGCGAGGCGCTGCGGCAGACCCTGGTCGAGCGTCCGTGGCAGGTCGCCTCGCACCAGCTGGGCCGCGACATCTCCGCCACGGACTACGCCAAGCTGCAGACCATCGATGGCCCGCTCGGCCACATGCTGAACCTGGGCGTCGACCCGCGGACGGCGCTGTCGATCCAGGCGACCTGGAGCGCGCATTTCCACGGCGGCTACGATCCGATCAGCCAGGCGAAGCTGAAACCGGTCTGGGAGCGCTGGAACCTCGGCTCGGTGGATCAGTTGCAGGAGCTGTTCGCCGACACCCCGGCCGCCGCCATCGCCCTCGCCGATCTGGCCGGCGGCAAGGATCCGGCCACCGGCCAGGCCGCGAAAGCGCCCTGGGGCGACAAATCCGCCGAGCTCTATGGCGCCAGGCAGCTGAAGTCGGTGCAGGACATCCTCGGGGTCGACGTGCTGCCGGGCATGAAGTCGGTGGTGTCGGCCGAGGATGCGGAGACCATCGCGCTCGGCTTCAGCACGCCGAGCAGCGAAAAGCAGATCAAGTACATCAACCCGATCCAGTACGCGCAGAGCCCCGCCTTACAGAACTCGCTGGTGGTGATGGGCGGCAACGTCATGACCCGAGGCATGACCGATCCGCTGGGCGGCGTCGGGCTGTTCGGGCTGGTGAAGGGCTATCCGCAGAACGTGATCGACGGCACCAACGGCCGGCTGACGGCGTTCGGGAACTGGCTCGACAAGCACAAGCTGCCGGGCCAGGGCGCGGCGGACAAGACTGCCGGCCGGCTGCCGCAGCGGGGCGAGGACGAGCGGCCGATCCGGTACCAGGCGCACGGCTTCTTCCAGGTCATGCCCGACACCGGCGAGACCTACTTCCTGACCAAGGTCCAGCGGCAGCCGCGGGCGCTGAAGGGCGAGGAGCAGGACCCGAATTCGCGCTTCGGCAAGATCTGGGGGAACTGGAGCCCGCTGGCCGGCGGCGTCAATCTCTTCCTCGGCAAGACCGACGAGGCGGATGGCAGCCGCGGCCGCAGGCCGACGGTTCTCGGCATGAACTGGGCCAACGCCCCCGACGGCACGGTCGAGCGCATCGGCGGCGCGTTCGGCGGCCCCTTCGGCGGGCTGGGGCCGCAGATGCCGCTCAGTTCCCAGCCCTATCACTCCTACGGCCTGCAGTTCCAGATGGGCAAGACCGAGTCTGGCGACTGGGTCCCGAGCGGCATCGGTTCGCTGACCGAATGGGGCACCAACCGCTACCAGTTCTGGCCGATGGCGACCTGGGATCCGGATGGCGGCGGGCTGACCGGCGGCAGCATCTGGGGCGGCACCGGCTGGACGCTGGGGCAGGCCGGGCTGCACTACGATCCGAGCCGGCCGACCACCCGGCTGAACCTGCTGGGCGGCGGCGCCGACGGCAGGACGCCGAGCGTGAGCTATTCCGACCCCTCCGTCTTCGCCTTCGATCTGGGCGGCATGCACGGCAAGAGCGGCAAGGCCCTGGGCCTCGGCATCAGCGCCGGCAAATCGAGCGACGTGAAGGTCTCGGTCGACGTGGTCGGCGGCGATGTCGAGGCGGCGGAGCGGACGGCGAAGGACTATCACCGCCGGCTCGCCGCCGGCGAGATCACCGCTCTCGACCTGCCGCGGGGCGTGCGCATCGCCTCGACCGCGCAGGATTCGTCCTCGCTGCGCGCCATGGGCTTCTTCGCCTATGTCAATCTCGGCGCCAGCCGCGGCAGCGGCCTGAACGTCACCACCGACATCAGCCGCACCGGCGACAACAGTTGGACCGTGGCGCGGTACGACGAGCCGAAGAGCGACTGGTCGTGGAACGCGGGCGTCTTCGGCATCGGCCCCGGCGGCCATTACTGGAATTCGCATCTGCGCGGTGAATCCCTGGCCATCACGGCGCCGGCCGGCGCCGACGGCAAGCCGGCGCTGGCCCCCAGGACCCGCGCCGCGCTGGACCGCTACCTGACCGAAGGGCTGATCCCCGGCGCGACCGAGATGGACGGGAGGTTCGACGGCGACACGGGCGGGAACTACAAGACCGTGCACGACGCCTTCACCACCGCCGAACAGGCGCTGAAGGACGCCAAGGCCAAGCCGGTGTCGACGGCCCCGGTGGACGGGACGGCGCAGCCGAGCGCCCTCGAGCAAGCCGAGAGCGCCTACAGCAACGCGCGCAGCGACCTGAACGACTTCCTGCGCGGCCATCTCGAGCCCGGCGACGAGATCATGCCGGGGGTGAAGATCGAATCCACCAGCAAGCGCGACACCAAAGGCAGCCGCCCCTCCTTCCTCGTTCCGCTGGAGAGCAAAACGATCACGCGCGGCGAGACCAGGACCGAGAAGAACACGGTCCACACCTATGAGCTGAGCCGCAAGCCCTTGATCGGCTGGGACTACCAGAACCAGCACGCGCAGCGGACCGGGGCGAGCAACGACGTCTATCAACTCTCCAGCACCGGCATGGCCGCCTACAATGAGGGGCATATCAGCCGCTACCTGCCCATCCCCGTGCTGAAGGGGCTGGACAACCTGTCGGTCTACCAGCCGCTGTGGCAGGCTGCCCTGGAGAAGAAGGGAGAGCAGCGGGGCACGCTGTCGGTGCAGTTCACCGACGACCAGATCGTCGCCCTCGGCCAGTCGCTCGGCCGCGGCGAGGACGGGAAGCGGCTCTGGGCCTCCTTCGCCGACCGAACCTCCGGCGCGATCGACGACCAGTTCCTGCAGCGGAACCCGGAGTATCGGGACAATCTCGGCGGCCTCCTGGAACTGTCCGGCGGCACCGACCGCATCCTCGAAAAATACAGGCTGAAGGACAAATCCGCGCTGTCGCGGGCGTTCCGGGGCGTGACCTCGCCCGAAGCCTTCGCGAAGCTGGGCGACAAGGAGCAGGACGCCTTCCTCGACATCATCACCCTGACGGCATCGGCCGATCACTCGGCTTACGAGAGCGTCGCCCTGATCTCGGCCGTGGCGTCGGAGGACCGGCGGTCCGCCATGTTCCGGCGGGTCATCGACGGCATCGCGGACACCGAGTTCCCGATCTTCCAGTACACCAATTCCGGCCCCGGCCAGGAGAAGAAGGACCTAGGCCCGCGGGATCTCGGGCTGGATCGCGTGGTCTACCACGAGGACCCGACCGTCGAATTCGTCCGCTTCCTGTCGGAGGACGTGAAGGATCCGGGTGCGCGCCAGACCTTCCTGCGGCAGACCGGCTTCCAGGGCCAGGCGCCGCAGGAGATCGAGAGCCGCCGCAGCAAGACCCTCGACCAGCTGGGGCGGGAAGCCTCGGAGAAATACACCAAGGAGATGACGATCTATTTCCCGGGCGGGCCGGAGCCGAAGGAATACATCGCCCTGGAGCACGGCGAGGCGAAGGACATGGTCGGCATCCTCGCCGCCGTCGCCGAGCAGAAGGGCAGCGACGGCGCCTGGGACTTCATGAAGGAGCACGAGATCGACCCCGCGGTGATCTTCTCCAAGCTCGATGAGAGCGGCGACGACCAGGTCCTGCGCCAGGCCCTGGTCGACGTGCTGCGCCCGGGGTCCCTGGACCGCGGCAAGGCCACTGCGGACCTGCTGAACAGCGAGGAGAAGCGGGCCCGGCCGGGTTAGAGGTCGTCTGGAGCGACCCGTCGGAGCTTGCGACCGCAACGGACACTCGCTTCCCGGTGCGGATGGCGTCGACCCTTCGCATCTGCAGCAACTATTTCCGCACTGCAACACACCCATGCCGGATCGGGGGTGGTCCGGGTGTCCCGCATCCTATCTTGTATACGGAATGCACGGGTCACCCGAGCAAGTTGCGAGTGAGTGATGAGCAAGACACGCCGGGCTAAGCCCGACTGGTTCATGATCGCCCTTCCCCTCGTCGCCCTCGCGGCGTGTCTCTGGCCCACACCGGGCGTCACCGGCGGCCCCCTGCACTGGGACTGGATCTCGACCTACGGCGTCTCGATCGTCTTCTTCCTCTACGGCCTGACGCTGGCGCCGGAGAAGATGCGGGCCGGCGCGTCGCATTGGCGGCTGCACCTCCTGGCCACCGCCGGCACCTTCATCCTGTTCCCGGCCCTGGTGCTGGGCGCCGGTGCGCTCGGCGAAGGCTGGATCCGGCCGGAGCTGCTGCTGGGCTTCTTCTTCCTCGCCGTCCTGCCCTCGACCATCTCCTCCTCGGTGGCGATGACCTCGCTGGCGCGCGGCAACCTGCCGGCCTCGATCTTCAACGCCACCTTGTCGAGCCTGCTCGGCGTCGCGATCACGCCGCTGCTGATGGCTTGGTACACCCACAACCAGGGCGCGCCGATGCCACTCGGCCCGGTGCTGCTGAAGGTGGCGCTGCTGGTGGTGCTGCCGATCGTGCTCGGCCAGCTGGTGCGGCCGCTGCTCAGCGCCTGGGCCAACCGCCACTACGCCCGAATCAAGATGGCCGACCGGGTGATCATCCTGGCGATCGTCTACGGCTCCTTCGCCGATTCGATGGCGTCCGGCATCTGGTCGCAGCAGGACCCGATCGTGCTGGTCGAGATCGTCGCCGGCGTGGTGCTGCTGTTCGGCACCGCCTTCGCCGTGATGTGGGGCGTCTGCCGCCTGGCCGGCTTCGACCTGCCCGACACCATCGCCGCGACCTTCTGCGGCTCGAAGAAGTCGCTGGCGACCGGCGTGCCGTTGGCCCGGCTGATGTTCGGCGCCACGCCGCAGCTCGGCCTGGTGCTGGCACCACTCATGCTGTTCCACTTCTTCCAGCTGATGGCGGTCAGCGTCATCGCCGGCCGCCTCGCCCGCCGCCCGATGACGGATGCGGAGGCGCGCGAGGCCCATAACAACAAGAATGAGAAGCCGGCGCGCGGCCAGCCGGCGCGGGCCGCCTGACGGCTCAGCATTAGGACTTGTGACCTCCCCATCCCCATGCGAGCCTCTCGGCATTGCATGATGAAGGAGGGGGAAATTATGGCCCAGATCAGCCGCCGCATATTTCTGGCCGCTGCCGGCGCCGCCGCCGCGAGCGCCGCATGGCTGCGGTCCGGCATCGCAGCCGCCGCCACGATCACGCCGGGCGACGCCGATGTGCTGCTGGTCATCGACGTCCAGAACTGCTTCCTGCCCGGCGGCAGCCTGGCGGTCACCGACGGCGACAAGATCGTGCCGGTGATCAACGCGCTGGGGACGCGCTTTCCCAACATCGTCGTGACCCAGGACTGGCACACGCCGGGCCACGTCTCCTTCGCCTCGGCGCATCCCGGCGCCAAGCCGTTCTCGACGACCAAGCTGGCCTATGGCGACCAGGTGCTGTGGCCCGACCACTGCGTCCAGGGCACGCAGGGCGCCGACCTGTCGGCCGGCCTGACGCTGCCGACGGCGCAGCTGGTGATCCGCAAGGGCTACCACCACGAGGTCGACAGCTACTCCGCCTTCAACGAGGCCGACGGCACGGCCACCGGCCTGGCCGGATATCTGAAGGAGCGCGGCATCCGCCGGGTCTTCGCCGTCGGCGTCGCCACCGATTTCTGCGTCTGCTTCAGCGCCATTGACGCCCGCAAGGCGGGGTTCGAGGCCTTTGTCGTCGACGATGCCTGCCGCGGCATCGACGCCGAAGGGTCGCTGGCCAAGGCCTGGACCGCGATGACCGCGGCCGGGGTGCAGAAGATCGTCTCGGCCGACATCGCCTGACCCGGCGGCGGGATGACCATGACCATCGACAAGACGGGGAACTACTGGGTCGGCACGCACTCGCTGGACATCAAGGCCTATCTGCGGGCCTATGTCGAAGGCACGCCGATTTCTGCGTTTCGCCTGGCGCAATGTCCCTGCTCTTCGGTCGACTTCAGGGTGGAAGCCGATCCCGACGAAGGCTGCGTGCGGCGCATCTGCGCGCAATGTTCGACCGCGCGTTTCGTCTGCGACAGCGAAGAGTATTCGGCCGAGGCGGAGCTGAAACAGTGGCGCTGCAAATGCCGTTCCGACCCGGCCAATATCGGCGTCGGCTTCTCGCTGCATGACAGCGGAGACGTGCGCTGGCTCTATGTCGGGCTCCGGTGCCGCAAATGCGGCACGCTCGGCTGCATTGCCGATTGGCAGGTGAAGTACGCACCGTCGGGCCATCTGCTGGACGCGGTCTGACGAGGCCTCGCGCGATCGCCTTGCCGCGCCCCTCGCTTTCCGACAAGAAGGACGGATGCGGATCCTTCTGGTCGAAGACAATCCCGATCTCGGGGAGGCGGTGGAGAACCGGCTGCGCAAGTCCGGCCATTCGGTGGAATGGGTGCGCGACGGGCTGGCCGCCGCCGAGGCCGCTGGCCACGACAGCTTCGATGCCGTGCTGCTGGACATCATGCTGCCGGGCCAGGACGGCTTCGCCGTGCTGCGCGACCTGCGGCGGCGCGGCATCGACGCCCCGGTGCTGGTGGTCACCGCCCGGTCCGAGATCGACGACAAGGTCGGCATCCTCGACCTCGGCGCCGACGACTACCTGGTCAAGCCCTTCGACCTGCGCGAGCTGGAGGCACGGCTGCGCGCCCTGCTGCGGCGCCCGGCGGGCCAGACCAGCAGCACCGTGGCGCATGGTAACGTCACGCTGGACCTGGCCGGCCGTGCCGTCACCGTCGCCGGCCAGCATGTCGAGTTCGGCCGCCGCGAGTTCCGGCTGCTGGAGATCCTGCTGACCCGCGCCGGCCAGGTCGCGGCGAAGGACCGGCTGATGATGCAGCTGTTCGGCGACGAGGCCGAGGTGTCGGTCAACGCGCTGGAGCTGCTGGTGTCGCGCGTCCGCCGCAAGCTGGAGGGCGCCGATATCGACATCGTCACCCTGCGCGGCTCCGGCTACCGTGTGCAGCCGCGCGGGAAGCACGAGTGACCGGGCGGTGACCGCCAGGGCCGGCCGCGCCTCGATCCGGCGGCGCATGCTGGCGCTGACCGTGCTGGCGCTGCTGCTGACCGGCATCGGCCTGGTCGCCCTGATCCGCGACTATGCCCGCGGCGCGTCGGACAGCGCCTTCGACCGGCTGCTCGCCGCCTCGGCCTTCACCATCGCCGGCGCGGTGCAGATCGAGGACGGCGCGGTCACGGTCGAGCTGCCCACCGCCTCGCTGGCGATGCTCGACTTCTCCGACGACGACCGGGTGTTCTACGAGGTGGCGGCGCCGGACGGCGCCTTCGTCACCGGCTATCGCGACCTCGGCGCCGGTCTGGCGCCGGCCGCCTCGGCCACGCCCGACTTCACCGAAGGCAGCTATCACGGCGAGGCGGTGCGGATCGCCACCGTCGGCCGGCTGGTCTTCGTCGAGGGCAAGGCCGGCTGGGCCACAATCCGCGTCGCCGAGACCCGCGGCGCCCGGGCGGCGCTGGCGTCGGAGATCCTGGGCCAGGCCGCCCTGCCCCTCGCCGCCCTCGGCCTGGTCGCGCTCGGCCTGGTCTGGTTCGGCATCCGCTACGCCTTCGCGCCCCTGGTGGTGATGGAGCGCGAGCTGCGCCGCCGCGCGCCGGAGGACCTGTCGCCGGTGCAGGTGCCGGTGCCGGTCGAGGTGCAGCAGCTGGCCGGGGCGCTGAACGACTTCATCGCCCGGCTGCGCAGCGTGATGGAGCGGGTCAGCGGCCTGGTCGCCGACGCCGCCCACCAGGTGCGCACGCCGCTGGCCTCGCTGCGCGCCCAGGCCGAGGTCGCGGTCGACGAGGAGGACCCGGCCCGGCTGCGCGACCGCGTCGTCCGCATCCACCAGAACGCAGTCCAGGCCAGCCACCTGGTCAACCAGCTGCTGATGGACGCGACCGTGCGCCATCGGCTGGAGGCGCGCGAGGCGACGGTCGTGGCGCTCGACGCCATCGTCGAGGATGTGCGCCAGCGCCTGGATTTCGAGGAGGCCGGCCGGCTGGCCGTGGCGCTGGCGCCGGAGGCCTCGCGGGCCGAGATCAGCGGCGACCGCGTGGCCCTGCGCGAGATGCTGTGGAACCTGGTGCACAACGCCCTGACCCACGCGCCCGGCGGCGATGTCGAGATCGAGGCGGCGGTCGAAGGCGGCCGGGCCGTGCTCCGGGTGTCCGACCGCGGGCCCGGCATCCCGGCGGCGGAGAAGGCGCTGGTGCTGGAGCGCTTCGCCCGCGGCGAGGGCAGCCGGGACCGCCCGGGATCGGGGCTGGGCCTGTCGATCGTCCGCACCGTGGCCGAGGCCCATGGCGGCACGCTGGCGCTGCTGGACCGGCCGGGCGGCGGGCTGCGGGTCGAGGTCACGCTGCCCGTCGTGGAGTCGGCGCGGCGGCGGCCGCACGGCCCTGCGGGTCCCGCGGCGGCGTTGCTGCTTGCCGCGGCCCTGCTGGCGGGATCGGTCGGCCCCGGGCGGGCCGCGCCCGGCACCACCGTCTACCCCGCCCCGGCCGGCGGCGAGCGGACGCTGACCATCCTGGGCGCCACCGACACTCCGCTCTTTGGCCGCTTCATCGCCGATTTCCAGGCGCTGCGGCCGGAGATCCGGGTGGTGTACCAGGAGACCGACACGCTGCCGATGTACCAGGCGGCGTCGAGCGGGCAAATGTCGCCGGTGCCGGACCTGATGATCAGCTCCGCCCCCGACCTGCAGGTGAAGCTGGCCAATGACGGCTTCGCCCAGGCCTATGCCTCGCCCTGGCTGGACCGGCTGCCGCACTGGGCGCAGTGGCGGGCCGAGGCGATCGGCTTCACCTTCGAGCCGGCGGTGATCGCCTACAACCCCGACCTCTTGTCCGAGGCCGAGGTACCGCGGTCGCATGCCGAGCTGATCGCGCTGCTGGAGGCGCAGCCGGAGCGGTTCCGCGGCCGTGTCGCCACCTACGATATCGCGGTCAGCGGCATCGGCCACCTGCTGGCCAGCCAGGACGCGCTGATCTCCTCCAACTTCTGGCGCCTGGCCGCGGCCTTCGGCCGGGTCGACGCGAAGCTGAGCGGCAGCAGCCCGGAGATGCTGGACCGGATCGTCGGCGGCGAGCTGATCCTCGGCTACAACCTGCTCGGCTCCTACGCCTTCGCCCGGCAGGCGGCGGGGCTGCGCCTGGGCGTGGTGGTGCCGGAGGACTACGCGCTGGTGATGACCCGGGTGGCGCTGATCCCGCGCGGCGCGCCGGATGCCGAGCTGGCCCGCGCCTTCGTCGACTACCTGCTGTCGCCGCGCGGCCAGGCCCTGGCGGCGGGCGTCACCGGCCTGGGCGCGATCATGCCCGACATCTCCGGTCCCTGGTCCGCCGGCAGCATCGCCGGCAAGACCGAGGGCGCGCTGCAGCCGATCCCGCTGGGCCCGTCGCTGCTGGTGGCGCTGGACGAGCGGCGGCGCGAGCGGTTCCTGCAGACCTGGCGGCGCCTGGTCTCCGACGGCACCGCCCCATGACAGGGCGCTGACAACCCAAGCCATGGACACCGAGACCCGGCGCCGCCATATTTCCAGCATGACGGACGAGCTCGGCAACCTGATGCTGGTCTACCTCCGCCGCATCGACGAGAAGGTCGATCGGGTGATCGAGACGCAGCAGGATCACGGCCGACGCCTGACCTCGCTGGAAGGTCAGGTGGCTGGGCTGCATGCCGATTTTGCCGGCCAGTCCGCCCGCATCGACCGCATCGAAGCCCGGCTCGAGCGGATCGAAAAGCGGCTGAACCTGATCGAAGCCTGACCCGATCCTGGCCAATTAATTGGCAGCCTGAGCCGATGACAGGACGCTGACAGGTTCGGCGGCTAGACTGCCTCCTGGAACCGGGCCGATCGCGATGCCCGGGCGCAAGCAACTGGCCAGGGAGGTCCCGATGTCACCCGAGATGCCACGGTCCCGCGACGCGCGGCTCATTCCGTCCATGACCAGCGGCCGATAAGCGACCATCCTGTGCGGTGAGCGCACGGGGCGCTATGCTTTCGGCCAAAACCAAACCGATCAGGGAGAACGTTCATGAAGAAACTGGCGATCGCCGCATTTGCGGCCATCCTGGCGCTGCCGCTGGCGGCCCGGGCCAATGACTACACCATCATCGCGCCGGCCGCCCCCGGCGGCGGCTGGGACCAGACGGCGCGGTCGATGCAGGCGGCGCTGCAGACCGAAGGCATCTCGCGCAGCGTCCAGGTCGTGAACGTGCCCGGCGCCGCCGGCACGGTGGGCCTGGCCCAGTTCGTCAGCCAGAACAAGGGCGACCCGAAGGCCCTGATCGTCGGCGGCTACGTCATGGTCGGCGGCATCATCACCAACAAGTCGCCGGTGACCCTGGCCGACGTCACCCCGATCGCCCGACTGACCGGCGAGTACGAGGCGATCGTCGTGCCGAAGGATTCACCGCTGAAGTCGGTGCAGGAGCTGGTGGACTCCCTGAAGAAGGATCCGGGCGGCGTGACCTGGGCCGGCGGCTCGGCCGGCGGCACCGACCACATCACGGTCGGGCTGGTGGCCAAGGCGGCCGGGGTCGACCCGACCGAGATCAACTACATCGCCTATTCCGGCGGCGGCGAGGCGCTGGCAGCGGTGCTGAGCGGCCAGGTGACGGCCGGCATCTCCAGCTATGGCGAGTTCGACGCCCAGGTGAAGGCCGGGGCGCTGCGCGTCCTCGCGGTCTCGAGCGAGCAGAAGCTGCCGGGTGTCGAAGCCCCGACGCTGAAGGAAGCCGGCCTCGACGTGGTGGTGCAGAACTGGCGCATGGTCGCCGCGGCGCCGGGACTGAGCGCCGAGCAGAAGGCCGCCGTCGCCGCCGACATCGAAAAGCTGGCCAAGTCCAAGACCTGGCAGGAGACGCTGAAGACCAAGGGCTGGACCGACACCTACCTGGCCGGCGACGCGTTCGACAAGCAGCTGGCCGCCGATATCGGCACCACCGGGCAGATCCTCAAAGACATCGGTCTGGCCGAATGAGCGCCGCCCCGGAGCAGCCCGCGCGGCGTCGGCCGGACTGGCCGGTCCTGGGGATCGCCGCGGCCCTGGCTGTCGCCGCCGCGGTGCTGTTCTGGGACGCCAGCCAGCTCAATGTGAAAGGGTTCGCGGCCCGGTTCGGGCCCGCGATCTTCCCCCGCCTGATCGGCGGCCTGCTGCTGATCATGGCGGCGTGGACGGCGGTCGCCGCCTGGCGCGGCGACCCGCCGGCGCGCGAGAAGGACGACCTGCCGCCGATCATCTGGATCATCGGCGGCCTGGCCGCCCAGATGCTGCTGCTGAACACGGCCGGCTTCTCGATCGCGACCGGCCTCCTGTTCGCCGCGACCGTCAAGGCCTTCGGCCGCGGCCCGCTGTGGCAGACCATCCCGATCGGCATCGTCTTCGCCTTCGTGGTCTGGTTCATCTTCAGCACCGGGCTGGACCTGACCCTGCCGGCGGGGCCGCTGGAAAAGCTGTTCTCGTGAAGGTTGTTTTCATGATTGGGGCCTGACGCATGGACACCTTCAGCTTCCTCGCCCAGGGCTTCGCCGTCGCCCTACAGCCGGTCAACCTGCTGTATGCCCTGATCGGCGTCACCCTCGGCACCGCGGTCGGCGTGCTGCCCGGCATCGGCCCGGCCCTGACCGTGGCGCTGCTGCTGCCGGTGACCTACTCCCTCGACCCCGGGGGCTCGCTGATCATGTTCGCCGGCATCTATTACGGCGGCATGTATGGCGGGTCGACCACCTCGATCCTGCTCAACACCCCGGGCGAGAGCGCCTCGATCATCACGGCGCTGGAGGGCAACAAGATGGCCCGCGCCGGCCGCGGCGGCCCGGCTTTGGCCACGGCGGCGATCGGGTCCTTCGTCGCCGGGCTGATCGCGACGGCGGGCCTGGCCTTCATCGCCCCGGAGATCGCCAAGATCGCGATCTCCTTCGGCGAGCCGGAGAAGTTCGCGCTGATCATCCTGGCCTTCGTCACCGTTTCCGCGGCCTTCGGCGATTCACCGATGCGCGGCCTGACCTCGTTGGCCATCGGCCTGGCCATCGGCCTGATCGGCCTCGACGATCTGAGCGGCCGGGCGCGGCTGACCTTCGGCAGCCCGGAGCTGCTGGGCGGCATCGGCGTCACCATCCTGGCGGTCGCCCTGTTCGCCATCGGCGAGGCGCTGTCGGTCGCCGGCAGCCAGGGCCGCACCGAGGAGCATGTCGAGCCGATCCGTGGCTCGATCTGGATGAGCAAGTCGGACTGGAAGCGGTCCTGGAAGCCCTGGCTGCGCGGCACGCTGTTCGGCTTCCCGATCGGCGCCATGCCCGCCGGCGGCGCCGAGATCCCGACCTTCCTGTCCTACGCCACCGAGAAGAAGCTGTCGAAGCATCCCGAGGAGTTCGGCCATGGCGCGATCGAGGGCGTGGCCGGGCCGGAGGCGGCGAACAACGCCTCGGCCGCCGGCACGCTGGTGCCGCTGCTGACGCTCGGCCTGCCGACCTCGGCGACGGCGGCGATCATGCTGGCCGGGTTCCAGCAATACAACATCCAGCCCGGCCCGCTGCTGTTCGAGAGCAACCCGGATCTGGTCTGGGGCCTGATCGCCAGCCTGTTCGTCGCCAACGCCATGCTGCTGGTCTTGAACCTGCCGCTGGTCGGGCTGTGGGTCCGCCTGCTGTCGATCCCCCGCCCCTGGCTGTATGGCGGCATCCTGGTGTTCGCCACGCTCGGCACGATCGGATCCAACCCGTCGTCGTTCCAGCTGGGGCTGCTGCTGGCCTTCGGGCTGTTGGGCTACATGCTGCGCCGCTTCCACTACCCAATCGCGCCGGTGGTCGTGGGCTTCATCCTGGGGCCGATGGCGGAGCTGCCGCTGCGCCGGGCGCTGCAGAACAGCCGGGGCGACCCGATGATCCTGGTCTCCTCGCCGATCTCGATCACCCTGCTGGCGATCACCGTGCTGGTCGTGGTGGTGCCGCTGGTGCTGCGCCAGATGGGCCGCGGCCGGATCCTGGCGCAACTGGCGGCCGAGGAGGACTGAGCGGCGGGACTGAGGACGATCGTCCCCCCTGGATACCCGCCGCGAGGGCCGGTCGGACATTCCAGGGCTTTGGCCACAACGCGGCCCCGCGGGCAAGGCTGCGGCGCCGATCTTCGCAATCGGCGCCGCGAACCCTGACAAGGGCCTCAACACAGATCCCGTTTGCTGGCGTCTACGCTACCTTTGGCGCCAACCACAGATGAAAATTTCACGTCTCAATGCCGCGATGAACGCAGAGCAGTTGGTCGCGCGTTCCAGCGCTGTGACGATACTGCATAATTGCCGGCCGTCGAGCCGAATAGACTCCTGGAATCTTGGTGTATCGGCTCCAGCTATTCCCATCATAAGACATCCACCACAAGCTCTCGTTGTCGCTTGAGCCCCTCGCCATACAGTAAATCTTGTTCTCAAATACCGCCAGCGCCGGCCCATCTGCCGAAAATACCTTGTCGATCTTACGATACTGGCTCCAGTTATTTCCGTCAAATTCCATCCACCAGAGACTTTCATTATCACTGGAGCCACGTGCGACGCAGTAAAGCTTATCGCCGAAAGTCGCAAGCGCTGGTCCAGCAGCGGTATAGGCTCCATCGATCTTCCGATATGGCCCCCAGTTATACCCGTCGTACTCCGTCCACCAAAGGCTCTCGTTGTCACTGGATCCTCTGGCCACGCAATAGAGTCTATCCCGATACACCGACAATGCCGGGCGATCGGCAGTATACGCCCCATCCACCGGACGATACTGGCTCCAGCTGTTGCCATCATAAGCCATCCACCAGAGATGTTCATTGTCGCTCGAACCTCTGGCCGCGCAATAGAGCTTGTCGCGATACGTGGCCAACGCCGGACCTGCAGCCGAAAACACTCCATCGATCCGGGAGTATTCACTCCACTGGCCGTCAAACGACATCCACCAAAGGCTCTGATTGTCCGACGATCCCCGCGCCACACAGTACAGCTTGTCTCGGAACACCGAGAGCGTCGGGCCATCATCCGAGAACACCTTCGCCATCTTCTGCTCGTCCAGCCAAGCCCCCTGATCCTCACCGTAGACCGACCAGCGCAACTGGGAGTCGTTGATGTGCTGGTTCTCTGGGAGCGGAACGAGAAGCGTCGGCATGATCCACGGCGAGACCAACTTCACACCTTGACCTTGATCCTCAGCCTTGATCACGATATTTCGGATTTTCAGGTAAAGTTTTATTAGATCCGCAATGGGCTTGATTTCCGACCCCAGAGCATCGACCAACTTTCCAGCAAAATCGTCAATCTTCTCCAGCAGCTGAGTCGCATCTTCGTTCAAATGTAATACAAAACCCCACCAGTGAGTATCGCAGGTAATCTGTACGTTGGTGATCGACCACTTCTCTGAAACCTGGCTTTCCATATCAATCCACCCCATAGCTTGGTGGGCCAACGATAGCCCGATTGATAAAAATCAGAGCAAATTCTTCTAATCATATTCAAACGAACAAGCTAACAGTGTACCGGCGGCAAGAGACGGTCAATCAATTGTTAATACGACCACCAGAAGGAAATAATATTTTCTATGCAATGCAACATATTATATGCCCACGCGAGCAATCCCCAGACATAAGACATGATCAAAAGATTAAAACTCGAAATACGACAGAACTTGCGGCGCGGCCGTAGCTAGCGACAGAGCCCGATCACCCCTGCCCGGCCGCGATCCGCTGCCAGATCGCCAGCGGCGTCGCCGGCATGTCGATGTGGCGGATGCCGAGGCCGGACAGCGCGTCGACCACGGCGTTCATGACGGCCGGCAGCGACCCGGCGCAGCCGGCCTCGCCGCAGCCCTTGGCGCCCAGCGGGTTGGTCGCGGTGGGCTGCGGCCGGCTCTCGAAGGTGAAGACCGGCGGGGCGTCGGCGGCGCGCGGCATCTGGTAGTCGACGAAGGAGCCGGTGGTCAGCTGGCCCTCCGGGTCGTAGACGGTGCGCTCCATCAGCGCCTGGCCGACGCCCTGCATGACGCCGCCATGCAGCTGGCCCTCGACCAGCAGCGGGTTCACCACCGTGCCGAAGTCGTTGACCATGACATAGCGCAACACCGAAGTGGTGCCGGTGTCCGGGTCGATCTCGACCTCGGCGACGTGGCAGCCGTTCGGATAGGCCGACGGCGCCAGCTTGAACACATGGTCGACATCGAGCGAGTCCGGCACGTCGGGCGGCAGTTGCATCCCTGCGGTCAGCCGGCCGGCCAGCTCCATCAGGGCGATGCCGCGATCGGTGCCGGCCACGGTGAAGCGGCCGTTGCGGAATTCGACGTCGAAGGCGCCGGCCTCCAGCAGGTGGCCGGCGATCTGCCGGCCCTTCTCGATCACCCGGTCGCCCGCCTCCAGGATCGCGGCGCCGCTGGCCATGATCGATTTCGAGCCGCCGGTGCCGCCGCCCGCGATCAGCCGGTCGCTGTCGCCCTGGACCAGGCGGATGCGGTCGAGCGGGATGCCGAGCTTCGAATGCAGCACCTGGGCGAAGGGCGTCCAGTGGCCCTGGCCGTAGTCGAGCGTGCCGGTGACGATGGTGACGGTGCCATCCGGCTCGAAATGCAGGCCGCCCATCTCGTTCGCCGGCGGCGCCGTCACCTCGAGATAGCAGCCGATGCCACGGCCGCGCAGCTTGCCGCGGGCGACGCTCTCCTCTCGCCGGGCGGCGAAGCCGTCCCAATCCGCGGCCGCGACGGCGCGGGCGAGCAGCCCCGGGAAATCGCCGCTGTCATAGGCGGTGCCGGCCGGGGTCTTCCAGGGCAGCTCGCCCGGCGCCACCATGTTGCGGCGGCGCAGCTCGACCCGGTCGATGCCGATCTCGCTGGCGGCCGTGTCGATCAGCCGCTCCATGTAGTAGTTGCCCTCCGGCCGCCCGGCGCCGCGATAGGCGCCGATCGGCACGGTGTTGGTGACGGCGCAGATCGTGTTCACCTCGACCAGCGGCGTGCGGTACATGCCGATCGAGTTCTTGGCGATGTTCAACGTCGTCATCATCGGGCCGACCTGCGAGACATAGGCCCCCAGATTGCCGTAGCCGGTGAAGCGGGTGGCGAGGAAGCGGCCCTCGGCGTCGAGCGCCAGCTCGCCCACCACCTCCATGTCGCGGCCGTGATGGTCGGAGACGAAGCTGTCGGAGCGCTGGTCGGTCCATTTCACCGGCCGGCCAAGCGCCCGGGCGGCGTGCAGCAGGCAGACATATTCCGGGAACACCGCGCCCTTCATGCCGAAGGAGCCGCCGACATGGCCGGTGATCAGGTGGATCCGGTCGGGCGGCAGGCCCATCGCCTCGGCCAGGTTGTTGCGCTTGCCGAACACGCCCTGGCTCGGCGCATGGATGGTGAAGCGGCGGGTTTCGGAATCGTACTCGACCACGGCCGCGCGCGGCTCCATGGCGTTGACGACGACGCGGTTGTTGAGGATCTCCAGCCGGGTGACATGGGCCGCCCTGGCGAAGGCCTCGGCCACCTTCTCGGTCTCGCCGAAATGATAGTCGAGCACCAGGTTGCAGGGCGCATCGTCGTAGAGCTGGGGCGCACCGGGCGCGATGGCCTCCGCGACGCGCGTCACCGCCGGCAGCGGGTCGATGTCGAGCGCGACGGCCTCGGCCGCGTCGCGCGCCTGGTCGGCGGTCTCGGCGATCACGACCGCGACCGGATCGCCGACGAAGCGCACCTTCTCCGCAGCCAGCGCATGGCGCAGCGGCTTCGCCATCGGCGAGCCGTCGCGGTTCTGGAACGCGAACAGGCATTTCAGCGGCCCATAGCCCATCGGGGCAAGGTCGGAAGCGGTGTAGATCGCGAGCACGCCCGGCATGGCCTGGGCCGCCTCGGCGTCGATGCCGGCGATGACGCCATGGGCATGAGGGCTGCGCACGAAGGCGGCATAGGCCTGGCCGGGCAGGCTGACATCGTCGGTGTAGCGGCCCTCGCCCCGCAGCAGGACCGGATCCTCCATCCGGGACACGGGCTGGCCGATGCCGAATTGCAGGGCGGCGGAATCCTCGGCCTTGAAGACGTCGTTCATCGGCGAAGCCTCGATCGCTGCGGAAGGAGCCAAGGCGTCACGCTCGATGGCGAGGCGTCGGCCATGGCTCTCGAGAACTGGTGGAATCAGACTAGGGGTATAGCCCGGGATGAGAGAGGCGCCGTTTCGGCAACGCTCCCCCCGGCCGGGCGCAGGCCTCTACAGGATAGCGGCCTGGCCGGCCTGGACTCCAGTCTGAATTCCGTGAGTGATCGAGGATGTTCGAAGCGACGGTGCACGATCGGCGCATGGCGCGCGAAGGACAGGACGCCGGCCGAAAAACGCACCGCCCAGCGTGGCGCTGCCGTCAATACCGGTGTCATCGTCCGGCGCGTCGAAGGCGGCCTAAGCAGCCTCCGCATCGCCCAACATCGCGATCAATCCGCGCGCGATCTCCATCCCTCCCGAAGCTGCCGTGGCCGCCCCGCCCGCGACCACCACGAGCAGCGCCAACCACATCGGCTTGTTGATAAGGATAGCCAACTTGCAGATCAACGAGACGCCGACGGCGACGGAGAAGCCGAGGGCGAGGATGTCCCCGAGCTGCCGCGGGCCATCCATGAACAGGAAGGCGGCCATGCCAACGACGAGTGCCCCGGTCAAGCAACTGAGAATCGTGGACAGGATTTTCCACCCGAGCGGTACCCCTCCCGAGGTGGCGCAGGCGAGCGTGACGACATCCAGACCGATGACGAGGGTGGGCAATGCCCAGATCAGCCAGACCAGAGCGTCCGGTCGCTTCTGATGCAGGTAGATCGCGCCGGCCAGCAATCCGCGCACCACGACCAGCGACGGAACCACGCATCTGATCCGCAACTCCTTCCACCAAGCGTTGCGATCCGCCTGGCCCTGGGTCGCCACATCCATCGCTCCCATGAACCCGGACAACACCCCCCAGCCGGCCTGTGCACATCCGGCCGCGACAGTCATCCAGCCAACCGGCAGCGGAGGCCTCTCCGCACCTTGCAGCCGCCTCGCGGGTGCCTCCGCCGTCAGCTCAGAGGCGTAGGCTGGTTCTCGGCTGATCAGCTTCAGGGCGAAAGCAGTGGGAACCGCGACGATCAGGCAAAACAGGTCCAGGAGGGTCAGCTTGTCGCCATTGGTGGCCCAGTTGTAGAGATTGGAGAGGAATGGAATGCCGGGGTCCTGATTGATGAAGTCCCTGGCGGCACCGACCAGGGCTTTGAGCAGATCCATCAGCAGGCCTATCACCGCCTGCCCGACATGGATCGCGATACCCACAAGACCGTTTATGATGTCGAAGATCACGGAAAGCCCGCGCGCCAGGAGCCCTGCGCCGGACTGGAGGTCGAGATCCTCACGGATATTGTCGATCGTCTTCCGGTAGTCGGCCGCCACCGAATCACCGACCTTGGACAGGAAGTCGTCGAACAGGCTCCTGACCTTGTCACCCGGATCGAAATCCAGCGAGCTCGGCGCAGCGGCGGCGAGCCCGTTCGACGGTCCAGCCACAGCGGAGGCGGCGATGCTATCCTGCATCTTCGCCTGCAGCCAGTTGCCCTGCACGGGCGCGGCCATCGTTTTCGACTTGCCCGCCGCCTCCGATTGCAGTGAGAGCACCGATCGATTGCCGATAGCGGATTTGGCCGAGCAAAAGGCCTTGTCGGCCTCTGTCTTCAATGTGCACAGCTTCGTCTTGAAGGCGTCCTTGATGCCGTCCAGGGAAACGCCGCCGGCCCCGCTCTCCAGCGCCGTCCAGGCTTGGTTCACCTCCTCGCGAATACTGTCGTGCACGTCGAGGATCTTCTTCCAATCGAACAGGAAGCTGACCGCCTCCACCACGCGCCGCATCGCGATGGCGATCTCGTTGAAGATCCCTTGCACCAGCAGCGTGGCCTGTTCGATGGCACCGATCACGCCCTCCACGAGCTTCGGGCCGGTCTTGGTGATGTAGTGGATCGATGCCCGGGCGCCGTCGGCGACCGCCTGGATCACGGCGCCGGTCACCTTGGCCGCGTTGGACGTGACATCATCCCAGAAATCGTCCCAGTCCCCCAGCATCCCCACCGACCCGGCGAGGGTGGCAGCGGCGGCCTCCGCCTCCACGGCCGAGAGTAGCCGGAAATGCGCCTGGTCTCCGGACAGGCTGAAGGAAAAGGACTGGTCGCAGGTCACCCGGCAGCCAGGGTCGCCGGACGGCATGCAACAGGCCACCGCCATGTCGCAGTCGGAACTGCAATACATGTCCCCCGCCGCGCCCTTGCGCCCCTCGGTCATCGAGGTCCGGACCATGCCGGCCGTCTGGTTGATCGCTCCCGCGGCGGCGTCCAGAGCCTTGTCGTTGCGATAGTGGTCCTTCAGGATCGGCTTCTTGTCATAGCCGGTGGCGTTCTTCAGCTGGTCCTTGGTGATGGTGGCCAACTGGCCCTGCAACTGGCCGTGCGGGCGGACCACGAAGCGCATCCTCGGATCCATGAAGGGCGAGGTCAGCAGCAGCTCCGGCGCTGTCAACCCTTGATAAAACCGGCCATCACGGCCGTAGGCGCCCGCCTTGACCGCGATGCGGAACCGCCCCGCCCCGTCAGTCGCAACGTCCACGAAATCCGTGGCGGACAGGGGCATGGTCCGCCCCTGATAGGTGACGGTCGTCGGGGCGGTCGCGGTCAGGCGAACGGGCTGGCCGCCGCGCGGCGAACCGTCCTTGTCGAACAGGGTGACATCCACCTGGAAGTTCGGTGTCATTCCAGGGTTGCGAACGCTGTTGGAAAAATCGAAATCCTGAATCAGGCTCGCGTCGGCGTAGTACTGATGGATCGCTTCGTCAAGCCGAACGGCCGTGGCGTTGACATGGTCGGCGAAGTACAAGGCGCCGTCCTGGTAGGCGGCAAGGAAGGGCGGCGGATTGGCCGTCTGGTAGGTCTCCATCACATCCGATTTCGCGCTGGTATCGATCACGCAGATCTGGCCCTCGCTGGCATAGAACAGCACGCCGTTCGCGTTCAGGATCGGCGCGCCGACCGGATTCCGGATCGGGGCGAAATGCCTGCCCGGCCTCCTGCCCGTGAGGTTGATGGCTTGCACGGCGTCACGGAATGCGATGTAGCAACTGCCGTTGCTGTACACCGGGGCGATTTCGGTCGTGGAATCGAGCCCGATCGGCTTTTTTCTCGGGGTTACCAGTGCTCCGCTGGCCGCATCGCAGACGTAAAGCGACTTCCGGTCTGTGGCAAAGCACAGCCGCGCGCCGTCGCAGAAGACCGGCCCCGGTATGCCGTCGGCAGTGACCGACCACAGCTTGGCCAGGGTCGTCGCATCGAACGCATCGACACTGGGTCCGAGATGCGGCGGATGGACCGGCACATACAGGATGCCATCAGCGACCGCGGGCGTGCCGGACACGATGTCGCCCTGGGCGCAGACGCTGGTGTTTCCGTCGGGACCGATCCGGAAGATGCCGTTCCCGGCGACGAACAGCGCCCCGTCATGAGACTCCATCCACCAGGCCGGTTCCTGGAGGTCGACCACCTCGATGTGGCCCTGGCCGGTCTCAGGATCCATGTTGTAGACGATGCCGTCGTCGCAGCCGACTGCCAGAAACGCGCCGTATGGCCACACGACCCGCGGGCTGGCGTTGTCGCCGAAGCCCGACAGTGTCGGTCCGGGCGCGCCCGAGATGGCGTCGAACGATACGACCGAGTTGCCCTGCGTCACCCAGAACCGGCCGAACGCGACGCATCCGCCGACCACGCCCCGCCCGGTCGGAGCCTCCCAGTTCACGAGCGGCGACCTGACCTTGCCCAGCGGTCCGCCTGCGTGCCAACGCCCGTCCCGGGTCTGGCTCGCGACCAGATAGGGAATACCGTCGTCATTCTCGCCCGCGCCGAGGCCGACCACCTGCAGATTGCCCGGGTGGTCCTTATCCGCATGATCGCCGCTGTCCAGAGCCAGAGCCTGGTAAGTCAGCAGCGTCCCACCGAGCGGACCGCTGCTCCGCGAGGACGGAGAATGCCAAGCGCCCGACTTATCCTGATAGACGGCGAGATAGGCCAGTCCGTCCTGGCCCAGGCAGACGACCTGGAGATTGCGGTCGGCACCGGTATGAGCCGTGATCGCGACATAGGACCGGGCGTCATGGCCGAGAGGGCCGCCATAGGTCTTGGGCACATTCCATTTGCCCTTACCGTCCTGCCAGGCGGCCAGGTAGATCTTCCGGTCGGTGCCCAGCCCCATGACCTGCAGGTTGCCGCCATTGCTCAGCGCGGCGGCCAGCGCCGTGTACCGATGCTTCGGATTTCCGATCGCCTCGCCCCGACGGGTCCAGCCGTCGCTGAGCGAGGCGAGCCAATAGGCCCGCCCGTCGGTCCCGAGGCCCAGCAGCTGCAGCCAGCCCTGGGCGTCCGTCACCGCCACCATGGACGCATAGGATATCCCAGGGGTGCTGAGAATGCGGCCATCGGCCTGCCAGCGGCCGCTGCCGTCCTGCGTCGCGACGACGTAGATCCGCCCATCCGTCCCCAGGCCGAACACGTTCAGATAGCCGGCGCCGCGATGGGCCGCCACAGCCGTGTAGCGGCGCGCCGGGTCGCCCATCGGACCGGCATTCGCCTGGATCGGCGCAAGCCAAGTGCCATCCTCGTACTGCCAGGCGGCGAGGTAGATCTGCTGGTCGGCCCCCAGGCCCAGCACCTGCAGGCGGTCGCTGTTGCCGCTGGCCAGGGCGACGGCCGAGAACGTTCCCGTCTGGAACGCCAGCACGTTCGTGTCCGGCACCGTCCAGGCGCCGGTGGCGTGCGACTGCCAGGCTGCCAGATACAGCGCGCCGTCGTCGCCGACGCCGACCAGCTGCAGGTTCCGGCTGTTGCCCTGGTGCAGGGCCAGGGCGGCGAAAGGCGGGAACGGACTCGGCATCGAAACCTCCTGCGCTTGCGGGCATCGCGGCCGTCGATCCGGGGTATGTCGGGCTGCCCGCCCTGTTGCGGGTGGGCACGGCGACCACGGTTCTTGTCACTATCGGCAAGGCGCGACGGCGGGACAACAAATGGCATTTGCCGCGCAATTGACGATAATTTGACGGGCCGGCCGCTTGTCGCCCCGCGGTTTGTGCCGGCGGCCAAAGATGCTACCCCTATGCGCCCGACCCCCGAGCTGCCGAGGTCAAGATGAGGCTCATCGCCCTCCTCTGTGCCGCCGTCTGTGCGCTTGTCGCCGCCATGCCCGCAGCGGCCGGCGACAAGAAAGGCGTCGCGATCGGTCCCAGGGACGGCGACGCGGCCGAGACGATCCGGCGGCTCGACGCCCGCTGGTACTACACCTGGAACACCGAGCCGATCGCGCAGGCCGGGTCGGCGCAGTTCGTGCCGATGATCTGGTCGGCAGGCGCCAAGATGGACCGGCAGGTCGCGCAGCTCGAGGCCGGACCGATGCCCTGCGCCCTGCTAGCCTTCAACGAGCCGGACGGGCGGCGCCAGGCCGACATGTCGGTCGACCAGGCGGTCGGCGCCTGGGACCGGCTCAGGCCGCTCGCCCGCCGGATCGGCAGCCCGGCGGCCGTCAATGCGCTCGGCCCCTGGTTCGAGGGCTTCTCCGCCCGCATGGTCGAGCAGGGCAAGGACTATGATTTCGTCGCCGTCCACTGGTACGGGGCGCCGTCGGCCAAGAGCTTCCTGCGCAAGATCGACGACATCCACGAGACCTACGGGAAGCCGATCTGGATCACCGAATTCGCCGTCTCCGACTGGGCCGCGCGGGACGGGCGCAGGAACCGGTACAGCACCGAGGCGACGGAACGGTTCATGACGACGGTCCTGCCCGAGCTGGAGCGCCGTCCCTATGTCGAGCGCTATGCCTGGATGGGCGCCGGCGCCTATCGCGAGGCGACCGTCACCTCGCGGCTGGTCGACGACACCGGCGCGCTGACCGCTCTCGGCCGGATCTACGCGGAATTCGACGGCGACGCGGCCGGATCGGTCACCACCGAGCCGGCCTGCGCCGCGGGCGGCTAGGGCCGCCTACAGCACGAAGTCGGCGGCCGCGAGGGCCATGGCGCCGGTCAGGGTGATGTGGAAGTCGCTGACCTTGTCGCCGTTGATGTCTCCGGCGACCGTGGTGACGCCGCCGACCATGGAGAACCGCAACTGCCCGGCGACGCCGGTGTAGAGGGCGCCGCCGATGACGCTGAAGGCCTGGTTGCCGGCGGAGACGGTGTTCGCGTCGATGGCCGACAGGTCGATGCGATCGCCCTGGGCATGGCTGAAATCGGTGATCCGGTCGGCGCCGGCCCCGACCGGGCTGTGGACCGTGCCGATATAGACGAAGCGGTCGGCACCGGCGCCGCCGGTCAGCGTGTCCGCGCCGCGGCCGCCGATGAGGACGTCGTTGCCGGCCCAGCCCTGCAGCACATTGGCGCCGCCGGACCCGGCCAGCTGGTCGTTGCCCTGGCTGCCGCTGAGGTTCTCGATGCCGGCCAGCGTGTCGCCATGCGCCTCGCCGCCGACGCCCTTGCCGGTGGAGAGATCGACCACGACCCCGGCCGAGGCGGTGTAGTAGCTGGCGGTATCGATGCCGGCGCCACCGTCGAGGACATCCGCTCCCCAGCCGCCGCGGAGCACGTCGGCGCCGTTCCAGCCTTGCAGCGTGTTGGCGCCCGCATTCCCGGTCAGGCTGTCATTGGCCTGGCCACCTGAGATGGTCTCGACCCCTGTCAAAGTATCGCCCTGGGCGTCGCCGCCGACGCCGGTGCCGGTGGCGAGGCTGACCGAGATTCCGACCGTGCTCTCATAGTAGCTGGCGGTGTCGATGCCGGCGCCGCCGTCGAGCTTGTCGGCCCCCGCGCCGCCGCGGAGCACGTCGTTGCCGGCGCCGCCCCGCAGGTCGTCCTTGCCCGCATCGCCCGCCAGGGTGTCGGCGAAGGCGGTGCCGGTGATGCGGTCGTCGCCGCCGAAGCCGCGCCATGTGCCGGGGACCACCGCCACGATGGTGTCGTTGCCGGCCGTGCCCTGGCCGAGGACGGTGGCGAAGATGTCCTCCTCGACCAGCGCGCCGCCATGCCAGCTGACGACGATGCCGCCGTCGCGCAGCTTGATCGCGCCAAGGCTGCCCATGTCCTCATAAACAAATTCCGAGATGTAGAAGACGTCGCTGATCGGCCGGCCGGCGGCGTCATAGATGCGGCCGTTCGCCCCATAATAGTCGTAAGGAAACTCGCTGACATCGGACGACCACGAGGCGTAGGTCACCAGGAACCCGCCGCCCGGCAGCGCCACGACCTCGCCGAGATACTGACCCTCGACCGTGTCGGTGTTCACCTGCACCGGTCCGGTCAGGGCCCGGCCGAGGCTGTCATAGGTCCGCAGCCACACATCGGTGTTGTCGAGATCCTCGTCATCCCGCTTGGTCCAGGCCACCGTGTAGCCGCCGCCCTCCAGATTCGCGATCCGCGGGAATGCGTTGTCGTCGAGGCCCGCCAGAGTCGACACCAGGCTGCGCGCGCCGACCGCATGGCCGGCTGCGTCGTAGCGCTGCGTGTAGACCTGCCGGCCGTTCAAGCTCTCCGGCTCCTCCCAATACACGGCGATGAAGCTGCCGTCGGCCCGCGGCAGCAACTGATAGCCGGGGGTCAGGTAGCCGCCGGCGAAGGCGATGCCGGTGTCGAGGTCGGTGTTGAGCAGCACCTCGCCCCCGACCCGTCCGGCCGTGGCGTTGAAGCGCTGGGTGTAGGCGTCCCAGTCGGTACGCAGGTTGGAGGCGGCATAGACGATGCGGAAACCGCCGTCCGGCAGCGCCACCAGATCCTCGAGCCTCTGGTCGATATCGCGGTCCGGGCTGACTTGGACCTGGGCGCCGATGCGCTGCCCGGTCGCCGAGAAGCGCTGCATGAAGATGTTGAACTCGTCGCTGTCGGCGCCGGTCTGGTCGACCCCGTCCGATTCCCAGGCGACGACGAAGCCGCCGTCGGGCAGGCCGACGACCTTGGCATGCAGCTGCTGGTCGTAATGGTCGAGCGGGATGTGGAATTCGAGCGTCAGTGCCCGCCCCTGCGCGTCGAAGACCCGGCCATAGACACCGGTGAAGCCATCGAAGCCGTCATCCTGGTTGCCGTCGTCCCACACCGCGACGAAACCGCCGCCGGCCAGCGCCGCCGTCGCCGGCCCGTCCTGCGAATACTCGATGTTGGTGTTGAGGATGATGTCGTCGGCCATGTGGTCCTCCCTCCCCGATGGATCGACTATAGGAACGGAAGATTGCAGATCCGGGTCACGACACGCAGTCCAGCAGGTCGCCGAGCTGGCCGATGCGGCGCTGGATGGTGGCGGCGCGGCCGGCGACGTAGCGCGACGGCTTGCCGGCCGACCAGCCGCGCGGGTTCGGCAGCACCGCGGCCAAGAGCGACGCCTCGCGCGCCGAGAGCTGGGCCGCGCTCTTGCCGAAATAGGCCTGCGACGCCGCCTCGACCCCGTAGATGCCGGGGCCGAGCTCGACCACGTTGAGATAGACCTCCATGATCCGGCGCTTCGGCCACAGCGCCTCGATCATCACGGTCAGATAGGCCTCGAAGCCCTTGCGGATGAAGGTGCGGCCGTCCCACAGGAAGACGTTCTTCGCCGTCTGGTTCGAGATGGTGCTGCCGCCGCGCAGCCGGCCGACGCCGGACTGGTAGCGGTCCCAGGCCTTCTGCATCGACTCCCAGTCGAAGCCGTCATGCCGGCAGAACAGGTTGTCCTCCGCCGCTACCGCGGCCTTGGCCATCACCGGCGCGATTTCGCTCCAGCCCACCCAGTCGCGGTGCCAGCCCTCACCCTCGAACAGGCGCAGCACCATCAGCGGCGTCACCGGCACCGGCAGCACTCGATAGACGATCGTCAGCGCCAGCGGCGCCAGCACCAGGAGGGCGAAGAGCCCCCACAGGATCTTCGACCACCAGCGCCGCCGGCTCCACCAGCGGCCGAGCGCGCCCGGCAAGGCGAGGCGCGGCAAAGGCAGGCACGGCAGCCGCCAGCGGGACGCCCGGCGCCGCGCCGCCCGCGCCATGTCAGCGGAGCCAGCGGTGCAGCCGGTCCGCCGCCTCGGCCATCTCCTCGGTCGCGCCGGCGAAGGAGAAGCGCATGGTCGCGTGGCCGCGCACCGGGTCGAAATCGACGCCCGGCGTCGCCGCCACCCCGGTCTCGGCCAGCATGCGCCGGCAGAATTCGACGCTGTCGTTGGTCAGGTGGCCGATCTCAGCATAGAGATAGAAGGCGCCGTCGGCCGGGGCCATCCGGTCGAAGCCGGCGCGCGGCAGCGCCTCCAAGAGCAGGCTGCGGTTGCGGGCGTAGCGGGCGACGTTGCAGTCCAGCTCCTCGCCGCAATCGAAGGCCGCCACGGCCGCGTATTGCGACAGGGTCGGCGGCGAGATGTAGAGGTTCTGGGCCAGGCATTCGACCGGCCGCAGCATGTCCTCCGGCAGCACCAGCCAGCCCAGGCGCCAGCCGGTCATCGAATAGTATTTCGAGAAGCTGTTGACGATGATGGCGCTGCCGCTGGTCTGCAGCGCCGTGGCCGTGCCCATGCCATAGGTGATGCCGTGATAGATCTCGTCCGACACCAGCCGGATCGAGCGCGAGTCGCAATAGGCCGTGAGATCGGCCAGCGCCTCGGGCGACAGCATGGTGCCGGTCGGATTCGCCGGGCTGGCGATGATCAGCCCGTCGAGCTTGCCGCCATGCTTCTCCAGCAACTCCGGCGTCGGCTGGTAGCGGGTGTCCGGCCCGGCCGGGATCTCCACCGCCTCGATGCCCAATGCCGTGAGGATGTTGCGGTAGGCCGGATAGCCCGGCGCCGCCAGCGCCACCCGGTCGCCGACATCGAAGGCGGCCAGGAAGGCCAGCAGGAAGGCGCCGGAGGAGCCGGTGGTGACCACCACCTGCTGCGGCGCCACCGCGGTGCCGTAGGCGCGGCGGTAATGGTCGGCGATGGCCTGGCGCAGCGGCGGGATGCCCAGCGCCACGGTGTAGCCGATCCTGTCGTCGCGCAGCGCCGCTTGCGCCGCCGCGAGAACGCCGGCCGGGGCCGGGGTGCTGGGCTGGCCGACCTCGAGATGCAGCACGTCGCCATGCGTCTTCTCGCGCGCGGCGGCGGCGGTCATCACATCCATGACGATGAAGGGCGGCACCTGGCCGCGGCGAGAGATCTTCATGATGGGCGGGCGGCTCGGGTGGAGGGCAGGACGCCACCCGGTCGACACAGTCGGCCGATAGCGTGATGATCCATCGCAATGGATCGCCGGCATGGAGGGAGCGGAGCGTTGGGACGGGTCATTCGGATCTTGGTGCTGGCCCTGGCGACGGTCATCGTCGGGCCCCTCGCGGCGGCCCAGGCGCAACGCATTCCGGTGGTCCGCGACGCCGAGATCGAAACTAGCATCCACAAGATGCTGACGCCAATCTTCCGGGCGGCCGGGCTGAACCCGGAGGCGGTCACCATCTTCCTGGTCAATGACGACGACGTGAACGCCTTCGTCGCCGGCGGCCAGAACATCTTCGTCTATTCCGGGCTGATCCTGCAGACCCGCAGCGCCGGCGAGCTGATGGCCGTGCTGGCGCACGAGACCGGCCACATCGCGGGTGGCCATCTGGTGCGCGGCGCAGAGCAGATGGAGCGCAGCCGGCTGATCGCCACCATCGGCTCGCTGCTGGGCGCCGCAGCCGGGGCCGCGGCCGGGCGCGGCGACGCCCGCCGGGGCGGGGCCCCCGCCCCCCCACACCA